>JBFIDQ010000241.1:0-4642 GCA_041603795.1 Chlamydiales bacterium | reverse complement strand
GATAATCGCATACGACTGAAAATTTTTGCCAAGTTGGCTACGGTTTTGGCGGAGCGCCTGCGGAGTATGAACGATAGGGTTGGGGTTGCCCCGACGCGGCATATGCGCGATCCAGTCGAAACCGAGCAGGGAAAGGACGCCGCCCCGGGAACGAATCCATTTTCGGTCCCGACGGGAACAGCGGAGATCATCGATCCTGCTGTAGATACCCTAGAAGAATACGGTGTTCTACGCAGAAAAATTAATTTGCGGGGTGATTTCATAGCGGCCAAGCTACCGAACACTCTTGTTGAGGTCGTTGGAAATAAGATGTTTGGCTATTGGACCGGTGGCAAGCTGGCGAGCGTGAATCCACACGCTCTGTGGGATGAAAAATCGTTCACTCCGGGAACTCCTTGCCTTAAGCAAGCTCTTCATTTGGTCGTCGCGTGCTCTAAGGGTCTTTCCGCCTATGCAGAGTGTTTTCTCGACTTGCCTTTTAGCCACCGCGTCGTTGGCCTGTCCAATCGAGGATGTGCGGGCACGTTTTTGGGGTCGCCTGACGCCATAGATCGCTTTTTGAAGGACAAGGAGCTAAAGGAAGCTGTTGAGCACGATTTGGAAATTCCTATTGATCGGATGTGGCGCGGAAACGAGTGCATCGAGTTCCTTACTCATACTTCGCAGGATATTCGACCGCAAACGCTGTTTCTTCTCTTCGATACGGAAGAGGGGGGCGTCACAAAGCGCTTTCGCGAAAAGTATCCGGACCATCAGATGGTGACGGTTGTGTCGGATGTCGGATTTAAGCCCGATGACCTAGGGTCCTTATTTACAGGGCCTGAGGATCAGCTCCGAAAGAAAAAGCTGCTCTTGCCGAAGGCTGAGTACAAGGGAAGCGGGTTTTACGCGGGTCAAAGTGTCTTTTTTCCCGATTTTTCGCACTTCTACCTCAATACCGACAAAATGCGGCATTCCGGGTATATTTTTGGGACCATCGGTTTGTTTGCGCAGATGGGACCTAACTACTCGGGTGTCAACTGGGGTTCCTCTGGCGGTGCCGAAGGCGCCACCAAGGCGGCTCGCGCTCGCTACGGGATGAAGGGCGCGCAGTCAGCTGAAGACCTGGCCTCAGCGATTAGCTGGGCGGACAATTAAACCGCCGCAACTGGCTTTACAACCGATACGCGCTTCGGTATGATCCCCACAGAACTGTACTGAAGCTCATATAAGAAAAATTCCGATACCAAATGGAGATCGAAAATGACGACAAAGATCGCGATAAACGGGTTTGGTCGAATCGGGCGCTTGGTCTATCGAGTTGCCTCCCAGCGTGATGATCTGGAAGTAGTAGCCATTAATGACCTCGTCCCCGCGGACAACCTTGCTTATCTATTGAAATATGATTCAACCCACGGACGTTTTCCTGGGGTGGTTGAAGCGAAGGACGATGCTATTATTGTAAATGGCAAGAAGACGGTTGTGTTTTCTGAACGTGATCCCTCTCAGTTGCCGTGGGGTAGTCTCGGTGTTGATGTGGTGGTGGAGTCAACTGGGCTCTTCACTAGCCCCGAGGGAGCACAGAAGCACTTGGATGCGGGTGCGGGTCGCGTTGTGATCTCGGCGCCAGCAAAGGGCGACATTCCAACGTTTGTCATGGGAGTCAACCACGATAAATTTAATCCAGAAAAAGATCGCATTGTTTCCAACGCGTCCTGCACGACCAACTGCCTTGCTCCGATCACCAAGGTGCTCTTGGATAAGTTCGGGATCGAAGAGGGATTGATGACGACGATTCATGCGATGACGGCGACGCAGCCGACAGTGGATGGTCCGTCTAAAAAAGATTGGCGTGGCGGTCGCGGGGCGGCACAAAATATTATTCCTGCGTCCACAGGAGCAGCCAAAGCAGTAGCACTTTGCCTGCCGGAGGTTAAAGGAAAGCTTACGGGAATGGCGATGCGTGTTCCTGTGGCGGACGTGTCGGCTGTGGACTTAACGGTACGTTTGAGCAAATCGACTAGCTATGAGGCGATCTGCGCGGCAATGAAGGAGGCCTCTGAGGGGTCCATGAAGGGATTTCTTGGCTATTGCGACGAGGCCGTGGTCTCGACCGATTTTATTGGCTCTCCTTACTCGTCAATCTTTGATGAGGGGGCCGGTATCGGTCTAAATGACACCTTTTTCAAGATAGTCTCTTGGTATGACAATGAAATGGGTTACTCAACGCGAGTAGTCGATTTAATTGCTTATATGGTGGGACTTGAGCAAAAAGTGACAGTATAGCGGGGGAAAAATTCCTCGCTACAATCAATGGGAAGGGCCAAGTTGAATCTTTTGCCGATATGCCGTATTCTGTCGTCAGCAAATTTGTGAAAAATCGGACCTTCCTGCCAGGCTATAGGCCGGTGGTGAATCAAAATAACATAAGGCTAATGATCAGTGGATTTTACGCGAGAACCGATTATTGAGACAGTTGTCTCTGCCCGAGAAGGGTGTAAACTGGCTATTCGAAACAGCAAGGGTGTGAGTCAAGAGGAATATTTTGTAGAGGCCATCGAGGTGGTCTCCTTTGGCAACGCCCTTTTTTACCGCTCCCTGGAGCGTCCTAAAAGCTTTCTTGTTCCTGTGACCGACTATGAAGTTGTTGAGCTGCGCGAGACGCGTGTTGTTCTTAAGACTGCAGGAACCAAGGCCAAGACGGGTGCGACCGCACCGAAAGCGGAAAAGCAAGCCCCTGCGGAGAAGCCGGAGAAGCCGGAGAAGAAGCGAGAGCGTCGTAAGAGTCGCCGTCGCCCGAAAGGAGAGTCCGATGAGGCTAAGGAGTCGACTCCAGAAGAGAAATCTTCACCAACTGCTCCTGTCAACGAGGAAGCTAAGCCTGAAACCGTACCGGCGCCAGAAGTTTCCAAAAAGGTGGCGCCTGCCATTACAGAGGCGCCCCCAGCGCTTAAGGTTGCTCCCCCAACGGCTCTGATTTCGGATACTCTTCAGAAGTACAAGGAGGACGAGCTGTATCGCGGCGCCTTCTTTACTCGGGATGAGGCGTCGAAGGAAGAGGGGTCCGCTGAGCCGGCAAAAGAGGAAAGTCTTGCTGAGCCTGTAAAGGAAGAGGGTGCTACCGCAACAGCGCCAGCGACAGAAGATGGGCAGTCCTAGGGCATGCCCCTCTTGCGGCGAGGAGCTCGATGGCACGAGCGAGCTTCTCGCTTGCCCTAGTTGCTGGACCCTTTTTGACGAGGCGGGGCGCCTCCTGACGCGTTATGATGGTGGCTGCTATAACTTTAGCGAAACCGGTTTTTTCTCCTATCTGGGAAAGATTGATCACGTCGGAGAGGAACGCCCGCCCTTTCGTAGTTTTAGACGCCGCATTCGGCCGACCCTTGATAAACTTTGGGGTCACCTCATGTGGATGCTTTTTTGGGGATGTTTGGCATCCACTGGGTGGCTGTTTTTTTCGGAAAGCCCTTGGTATCTGAGCAGTATGCTAGTAGTTCTTGGGATGATGGCCTTTCATCTAGTGCTATTTGGCTCCTATTGGTCAGCTGTTATGATGCAAGGACTCCTTTTCCCCGTTTTACGTCCATCTCCCTGGGAATCAGTGACCCTTCTCCTGGAAAAGGGGAAGCTCGACGAGGCTGAGGCTGCTATTGAGCGTCATCAACTAGGGGCCCATCCTGGCTTTTTAGCCAGCTTAGCCTTTGCTTATATGCAATCTGGCAATCCTCGCAAAGCAGACCTCTTTCTTTCCCGTGCAAAGCAGACTCTGCCTCGCCACCCCTTCTATGACAATATTTCTTAATTTACAATGAGCCTTCCTAACTAGCTATTAACTAGCCAGGTAAGTCCTATTTACAGCCATGTGTGTAAAAAAAAGAGTTGCATGTTTAATTCTTGTGTATAATAATTAAATTGAAAAGGGTGAATATACGGAAATTGTTACTAAACTAACCTTTCTAACTTAAGGAGGTGTTGCAGATGCAATCTTTTGGAAGGTGGTTGTTCACGGCAGTGGTTACACTGTCTCTCGCTGGGTCGGCGAATGTGTGGACAACGGAAGACCTAAATGAATTCAAAGTAAACTGGCAGGACTATCCGCACCGGCCACTAAAAGGGGGGCCATCCTACGATAGTACCCCACGAGATAGTGGTCCGATTAGGGATAGAGGCGACTACTATCGTGACGAGTTTCAGCTCGGTGATGACCTTCTCCTAGTGGAAAAGAGCATCCCAGAGTATGGCTCTCTCGGTGAAGACTTTATGGTCGACCTAAAGGTAACGGCTCTAGATGACGCCGCAGACATCATCGTTAAAACAAGTGTGCCTGATGGCTCAACTTACGTGAGGAGTGATCCTACGGGACAGCTCGTTGGCGATGAGGTTGTCTGGAAGTTTGATGAGATGAGCAAGGGCGACTACAAGGAGCTCAAGGCGTGGTTCCGCCCCTCTGGTGAGGGTGACTACACCTCCTGTACCAAAGCACATGCTTGGCCACAGGCTTGCGTACTTATCAAAATCCGTACTCCACACTTAACGATTGCCAAGTCGGGACCTGAAACGGCCACCCTTGGGAATGATGTGGGTTACACGATCACTGTCACTAACGACGGAAGCATGGAAGCTGAAAACGTAGTGGTCACTGACTTCATCCCTCGTGGAATGG
>JBFIDQ010000240.1:0-4677 GCA_041603795.1 Chlamydiales bacterium | reverse complement strand
GTGGTGGTATTTTTTTACAACCACAGAGATCACAGAGCACACTGAGAGAGTGAGTTAGCCTGATTTTTTTGTTCTAGGCCATTCTGTTATTACCAAAATGTCGCTACCGAGAACTTGCTTCGGCAAAACGGCTGCTGAGAAGTTCCTCGATCTCTTTAGCCGTTTGTAGTAGCAGAACCTCTTGCGCAAGCTCGTGCGCCTCGACGATACTCGTCTGGCGCACGGCATGCTTTACGGTGGGGATGTAACGCATGGCCACGGAGAGCTCCTTGACTCCGAGTCCGAGCAGCAGAGGCGTGAACTTCGGATCGGCTGCGACCTCGCCACATACCGATACTGGAATGCCGTGGCGCGCACCCTCCGAGACGACCATTTTGATCATGCGGATCACGCTGGGGTGCGTTGGACTATACACTACATTGTCGGTGACCGTTGCTCGGTCCATCGCTAGAGAGAATTGCACCAAGTCATTTGTACCGATGGATAGGAAATCGCACTCCCCGGCGATGACGTCGCAAATGAGCGCTGCCGACGGCACCTCAATCATGCAACCCACTTGAATATGGTCCGCTACCTTAGTTCCGCTCTTACGCAGCTCCTTACGGCACTCTCCAAGTAGATTTTTTGCCTCTCGTAGTTCTGCCGGACCCGTCACCATGGGGAACATCACCTTCACGTCACCGAAAGCAGCTGCGCGTAGAATTGCGCGCAGTTGCGCTTTGAAGATGTCCTTTTCCTTAAGCATGAGGCGCATTGCGCGGTATTCCGAGCTATCAATCCCATCCATTAGCTTGTCACCACCAAGATCGAACGTACGGATCACCACCGGAAGGCCGCGCATCTTCTGGATCAACCGCTTGTAGATGTTGAACTGCTCCTCTTCAGACGGAAAGTTGTCCTTGGTCAGCACGATGAATTCTGAACGAAATAGTCCAATGCCGCTTCCGTACTCCTGGAGCGTGTCGAAATCGCCAATCATCTCCGTGTTAGCTGACAGGTGCACGGCATACCCGTCGAAGGTTTCGGGAAAGAGGGTTCCGGCCTTTTCTAACGCCTTGAACTCCTCGTCCAACTCCTCTTTTATCTTACGGTACTTCGCCAAAGTGGCTTCTGTCGGGTTCAGAATGATATCTCCACTACGGCCATCGACAATTACCGGCTCATCAGCATCGATCGTTCGCTTGGCAAACTCCACGCAGGCAACGAATGGAATGCCCTTCGCCTTGGCAACGATCGCCGCGTGAGAGGTGGATCCGCCGTTTGCGGTCACAAAGGCACCAACCGTGTGGCTTTTTGCCTGCGCCGTGTCTGATGGCGCTAGCTCCTTAGCGAAAACGATTGAGTTGTCAGGGACATTAACCAGTGACGGGGCCATTTCCTGATGGAGGTAGCCCATTATCCTACGGCAAACGTCGAGAATATCGCGAAAGCGCTCCTGAAAAAAAGGGTCGTCCAGACTAGAAAACTTCTCCTCATAGACCGCCATAACCCGTTGAAACACCGACTCAGCGTTCTTACGCTCCTTTAGAATCGCCTCTTCCACCTCACTGCTGATCAGCGGATCTCGCATCAGCTCGATGTGCGTGTCTAGAATCGCCGCCCCGTCCGTCGCCCCCTCCTCCTCCAGTTGCTTGTGGAGGGCTGCCATGTCACGGCGACAGTGCGCGACAGCGCGCTGGTAGCGGGAAACCTCATTTTTAATTTTTGCTGGGGAGATGGAAAATTCTTTGACTTCATTTTCCTTCGGTAGAAAGAAATAGGGGTTGCCGATGGCTACGCCTGCGCAAATGGGTGAGCCCTGAAGGCGGGTCTCTTTTTTGGCTTTCCGGATCATCTGTTAGAGTTCTCCAAATTTATTCTCGAAGGCTTCTACTAGATCCGCTAGGGTTGCCTCAGCATCTTGGCCCTCTGTCGTGACCGTCAGCGTCGTATTTTTGCGAGCTGCTAGCATGAGGATACTTAGGATGCTTTTGGCGTTAATGGACTCTCTGCGATGGGTGAAGGTGATTTTGCTCTTCGATTTGTGAAGCATGCGCACAATTACTGTGGCAGGTCGCGTGTGGAGACCAAGATCATTTTTAACCTTAACCTTTGCCTTGAACATATTTTCCTGCGTTGTACTACCTGTGCTCACTCAAACGCCGTCCCGGTTTTTTTTGTTTCTTGCTCAACATGTCCAGGAGTTTTGCATTGAACTCCTTTGCGGAATTGTAACCCATTCCCTTGAGACGGTGATTTAAGGCAATCGTTTCCAAAAGAAGGACCACATCGCGTCCGGGTTTTACCGGAAGGACGTGGAAGGGCAACTTTGTGCCGAGAATGTCGCAAAATTTTTCGTCGATGCCCACTCTGTCGTAGAACGTATCGTCGTCCCATTCTTCTAGCTTCACAGCTAGATCGATGCTTTTGTAGTCACGCACGCAAACGGCCCCATAGAGGTGAGCCACGTTGATGATGCCAATGCCACGAATTTCCATGTGATGGCGGGTGAGTTCCGCTCCAAAGCCCTCTAGGTACGATCCTTCTCGCTTACGAACTTTTACGATGTCATCGGAAATAAGGCGGTGGCCGCGTTCAATTAGGCCAAGGGCCGCTTCCGATTTCCCCACGGAGCTGTCGCCTTGGATCAGCACTCCAACGCCAAAAACCTCCACGAGGGTGCCGTGGCAGTTCATGCTGGGTGCAAACTCTTCCGTCAGCAGAACCGTCAGTTTGCTGAGGAGGTTCATGGTCGTCATGCTAGCACGAAAGAGAGGAGTGCCTTGCGCTTCGCAAATTTCAATGAGCTCTTTTGGGGCGCGGTAGCGGCGAGCGACGATAACAGCGGGACAGGGAGTAGCGAGAATGCTGCGGAGTCGTTTTAATCGGGTGGTCGGTTTGAGATCTCGGATGTACTCGACTTCCACCTTGCCGAATACCATAAGGCGTTTTCCAGCGTGGCCTTTGAGGTAGCCCGACAAGCTCAATCCGGGACGGTGCGCTTCGGGAACGCGAATCGCCCTTTTGAGGCCGTCTTTCCCTGCGATAAGCTCCAAACCGAGCGTTTCACCGTGCTGATTATAAAGGTCTTCTACTTGATACATAAGTAGATAGATTTACTCTAAATCCTAATTTCTGTCTATGAGATTTCTTCCACGTAGAACGCTAGCCAGTCGAGAAATGTTGGAAAGGCAAGGGTTTCAGCCGGCGTGCCGCAAGTGGGATTCGATAGGGTCTTTTCAATTCCCGAGTAGTAAACATTGCCCATTTCACCCGCAGGATACCAATCCGCCCAGAAACATTGGTAGCCATGCAGGCCAAATGATTCGTAAAAGGGGATAAGAGATTTTGGATTTACGCTCTCATTGGTGTGAGTGGTGAGTGGCTCGCTATCTCTTAGATATTGGTGAAAACTCCTCGTGATAGCTGGAATGGAGCGGGTCCGAGTGATCCCGGTGTCGGAGTACTTGCTAAATCCATCATGGATGCGAAGGAACGCGATAAAATCTGCTGGCAGAATCAGGTCCGGGAAGGCTTTTTCCATCTCGATGACGTCTTCTTCTAAAGCCGGAGTATATCCGTGATAGAATCCGCCATTTTCAGCGATGCTGTACACGAGCTGCGCTTCGTAGGGGTCGTCCATGGTCTTTTGGGTGACGTAGATGCCGATATCATCGAGTCGTTGAAAGAAGCGAATGAGACCGTCTTGGGCTGCCGGCTGGTAGGGAAGTTTGCCCAGAACGTATTCCTTCGTGAATTCAACGCGGTCCTCTGGAGTCAAGTGGGCCAATTCAAACCAGCCTCTGGGTAAGTGCTGGACTTCAGACGAAAGCCGCTCCCAGTCGAGATCGGGTTGCTCGTGTACTGCCAGCACCCTGTGAAAGTTGCCGCCCTCCTCCTCTTTAGAGAACTCACTGAAGTACTCATTGATATGATGATCCATGTCCTAACAGGTACCATTTGGGCGATTTTTTTTGCTCGGTTAAAAAATATACTATCACGTGTTAAGCTTTAATAAAGATTGACTGAATTAAAGGATTTATGTTATGATTCTGGCAATCAACAGGTTAGAACGGTAATGGTAAGTTTTCAGAAGATCGTGATTATGGGAGCACAGGAGGACTATTTTGGTCCGCCACCTCGCCATATCATTGCCGATGTGGTTCTAATGGATACGACCCACCCAGAAACTGGCAAGCCGTCACTTTATCAGGTGCGGGAGTCTGAGTTCTCTACGGAGCAGACAGATATTCCAGTGAACTCCATGACACAGGTTGATGATGATCTTTTTATGATGGTGGGACAGGTAATTCACCATGACCGAAAGAATCGTCAGATCCAGCTAGCCAATGAGGACCTGGTGACCTATCGTTACCTGATTGTTGTCGGTGGCCCGCATCATGCTGAGCACTTTCACCCTGCCCTGCAGACGCTGTTGGAGTCACTACGTGTTCAACGTAGTGTCAAGCCAAAGGATTTGATCCCACCGTCTCACCTTGGACTAATGCCTGACCACCGGGTCCATCAGCAGCATACGGCATTAGGTTGCGCATCCGTTATCGCAGATAGTGGACGCGCTTCCGTTGGCGATAGTCGCCAAGCCTTCACCTCAGCAGCCTGCTCCATTCAAATCGCCTAGTATCGCAGTTTTTTGTTCAGTGTCTCTGGGCAATTTTTTGGGGCCGTGTCTGCTTATCG
>JBFIDQ010000239.1:0-4686 GCA_041603795.1 Chlamydiales bacterium | reverse complement strand
CTCGCGATGGACACCCTTGCCTTCGGCTAACTGTTCCCCCCTTCGGGCCAGTAAGGGACTTTCACCCTCTAGTTCGTTGCCATGCCGGGCACACCTAAGCGCCTCTGCTGCTGCCGCAGCAAAAAAGCACGCACTGCACAAACCGCATATTTCCGTCACCAAAACTTGTGGGTAAAAGTATGGACGCGGAGGCGCAGGGTGATCGAAAAGGTACGCTGAGTGACCCGTTCTTCGATCATCCTGCGCCTCCGCGTCCCCGCGTCTCTGCGCTGAAAAGATCACAAGCAATTACAGCTTCGCAGCCAGACGAGCGCCCTGATTAATGGCACGTTTTGCGTCGAGCTCGGCAGCGACATCGGCACCGCCAATGAGATGTGGAGAGTGTCCCATCTTCTGTAAGGGTTCTAAGAGGTCCCGACAGACGACCTGACCGGCACAAATGACCACGTTGTCGACTTCAATGAGGCGACTCGTTTCTCCCTGCGTGATGTGCAGACCTGCGTCATCTATCTTATCGTACGTGGCCTCAGGGACCATCTCAACACCCTTCATGCGCAGTTCCGCACGATGAATCCAACCTGTCGTCTGAGCCAGCCGAGCGCCCAGCTTTCCAGCGCTCCTCTGCAAGAGGGTCACCTGACGCTCAGGAGGTGTAGGAGCCGACTTCGCAAGGCCCCCGCGCCGCTCATAATTCGGATCGACTCCCCACTCTGCCAACCACTCCTGTAAATCAAGGCTGGGAGAATGTCCGCCCTGCACGAGATAGACAGATACATCGAATCCGATGCCGCCAGCTCCAATGACCGCCACCCGCTTGCCTATCGGTTTTTTGTGGAGCAAGACATCGATATAAGAAACCACCATGGGGTGATCGACCCCAGGGAATTTTATCGAGCGTGGTTTCACGCCTGTTGCCAGAACGATTTCATCGAAGTCACTAAGATCCCCGGCATTAACCTTGGTGTTGAGTCGACACTCCACCTTGTTCAGTTCCACCTGGCGCCTATAGTAGCGCAGCGTCTCGTGAAACTCCTCCTTTCCAGGAATCTCCCTCGCCATTCGAAACTGACCTCCCAGCTCCGGCGCCGCATCGAATAACGTCACCTTGTGTCCACGTCCCGCCGCAATTGTGGCGCAGCTAAGGCCCGCGGGGCCTGATCCAACCACTGCGATTCGCTTAGGAGTGGCGGTCGGCAGGTAGTTCAGCTCTGTTTCGTGACAAGCTCGTGGATTCACCAAGCACGAGGCAATTTTCTTCTTAAAGACATGGTCGAGACATGCCTGGTTGCACGCAATGCAGGTATTAATCTCATCCGCGCGATCTTCCGCAGCCTTGTTAGGAAATTCGGGATCAGCAAGAAATGGACGTGCCATGCAGACCATATCGCCGTGTCCCGCCACAAGAACCTCTTCCGCCTTTTCTGGCGTATTGATTCGGTTGGTGGTAATGAGCGGAATCCCCACTTTTCCCATCAGGCGCTTCGTCACCCAGCTGAATCCACCCCGAGGAACCATTGTCGCGATGGTTGGCACTCGAGCCTCATGCCATCCGATTCCGGTGTTGATAAGATCCGCTCCTGACCGCTCCACCTCTCTCGCCAAGATCTCTATCTCCTCCCACGAGCTGCCCTCCTCAACAAGGTCGAGCATGCTCAACCGGTAGATCAGTAGGAATTCCGGTCCCGTAGCCTTGCGCACCTCTCGAATGATTTCCAGAGGAAAACGGATCCGATTCTCGTAGGACCCTCCCCACGCATCCGTACGCTTATTTGTCTGCGTTGCGATGAACTGATTGAGGAGGTAGCCCTCCGACCCCATGATCTCCACACCATCATACCCCGCCGCCTTGGCAAGAGTTGCACAACGCACAAAGTGTCGGATCACTTTGCGGATGCCTCGCTCCGACAAAGCGCTTGGAGTAAACTTGCTGATGGGAGATTTCAGTGCCGACGGTGCCACGGGAAAAGGGTGGTAAGCGTAGCGTCCAGCATGCAGAATTTGTAGACAGATCTTGCCGTCGTGGCGGTGCACGGCTTCCGTCACGACCTCGTGCCTTCGCGCGCAGCGCCGCGAAGTGAGCGTCGCCGAAAAAGGAGCCACCCACCCTCGCCAGTGAGGGGCAACCCCCCCCGTGATAATCAGTCCTACGCCGCCGGCTGCACGTTCTTCATAGTACGCAGCCATCCGCTCGAAGCCATCGCTCGCCTCTTCTAACCCTGTATGCATCGATCCCATGATGATACGATTCTTAAGGGTGGTTTTGCCGACCGCCAAAGGCGAAAAAAGAGTAGGGTATTTTTCTGTCATAGCTTCCGCTTATAGCGAAAGCTGCACAGAAAAGCGAGCGCTATGAACGGCTCATCCCTAGGAGGCGAATCCGGGTGGATCACAGGTCTTGACTATTGACCGAATTCCATTCGGAACCTAACCTGTTAGGGACACAAAACGGAGAAATGTCAATGTCGTCTTTATACCCTGCTACATTCGGAGTTCACCAAGAAGCTCGCAAGAGCTGTATATGAATCTGACAAGAACGCATATACAACGTCTCTTGCGGTAAAGTTTCCCTCCAACACACCAAAACACATCAAAGAAAAGCATATCAAAGAACTTGACCAACGGATGGGGAGGATTGTAATTCTTGTAAAACGCTGGGGATCCCTTACCAGTTTCGACAACGGCAAGACCGAAAAGGTAAAGCCAAGCGCAAAGGAGTTTTCAGTTGGCGTAGAAATTCAGCGCAGAATTGTCGAATGGCACGTACGAGATACGAAAGACCTAATTCGTGAAGACAGAGAAAAACTAAAAGATAGTCTTATGGAAAAGATCAACCTAATCGCGCACGACCTCGGAGTGCAAGAACGCGAGCGCACACTTCGTCACTGCACTAATGTACAACGCCTAGAAAAACTTAAGTTGTAATCGTGTATAATGATTCACCCTAACAACAACACTCTGCGGACTATGATCTCACTTGGAAAATACAATACTTTAAAAATTCTTCGGGATTCGCCTTTCGGCATGTTTTTAGGTGGTGACGGTGATGAAAGCGTTCTTCTCCCCAGGAAGTACGTTCCTGCAGAGGCTGCTATCGGCGACACTCTAAAGGTTTTTGTTTATGCCGACTCCGAAGACCGCCTCGTTGCGACCACTCTGACACCAAAAATCACTCTTAACCAGTGTGCTTACTTGGAGGTGAAAGCTGTAGCCCCTGTGGGGGCGTTTCTTGACTGGGGTCTTGAAAAAGATTTATTTGTACCCTTTAAGGAGCAGGTCCAAGAGATGCAAGTAGGAGAACGACATGTCGTTATTCTACTGCTCGACAGGAAGTCCAACCGCCTTATTGCCTCTGCTCGAATCATCAAGCTAATCAAAACAAATCCTACGTTTACAGAGGGCGATAGCGTCGATCTCCTAATTTGTCATAAGTCCGAACTAGGCTGGCAGGTAATCATAGATAAGGAGCATCTCGGACTGCTATACCATAACGAAATCTTCCAACCTCTAGAAATTGGCGATCAACTCCCAGGCTTCATTAAGCAGATCCGAGAAGATGGAAAGGTTGACGTCACCCTGCAGAAGCAAGGATACGGTCAGATTGAATCGTCACAACAGGTGCTACTCGACAAGCTACGGAAGAACAACGGGGTGTTGGAGCTCACCGATAAGAGCACTCCCGAGGACATCGCAGACAAAGTTCAGATGAGTAAAAAAACCTTCAAAAAGGCCGTCGGACACCTCTACAAGCAGAAAATCATTACCATCACTCCCAACGGAATTGAGCTCCTCTAGGCCTGGATTCGATTTACCCAAACTCGCTTGAGAGCGGAAAACACCACCACACCGAAACCTTGTATTGTCACTGAAGGCTTTCAGCAAATGGGCACAAGCGGCCGAATTCCCTCAAAAATACCTATGCGTAAAAAGGTGGCATGAAAGAGGCTCTTTTCACTGACTGTGGCGGGCAAGTGGAACCTAAAAAAGTGCCAGCTCCCCAGCTTTCTCGGGGCCGCCCCTCTTGAATAAGTTCGCCATGGCCTCGTCAATGACTCCGGTAGCCAGCTGATCAGCAACCTCATTGTACTTGTTGCCGCTGTGGCCCTTGACCCATTCCCACTTGACCATGTGACGTGTGACTTGCTCGTCCAGAGCGAGCCAAAGATCTATGTTCTTTACCGGCTGCTTGTCCTTAGTTTTCCACCTGCGTTTTCGCCAGCCGGATATCCATTGCGTGATCCCGTCTTTAACGTATGAGGAGTCCGTTGTAAGCACTACCTGACAGGGAAATTTGAGAGCCTTCAATGCCTCGATGGCGGCAGCGAGCTCCATCCGATTGTTCGTGGTGTATGGCTCGAAGCCTGACAGTCTTTTTTCTACCTTGCCAGCTAGCAACACCACACCCCATCCCCCTGGTCCAGGATTCCCTCTGCAGGCACCATCAGTATAAATAATTACGGAAGTCTTATTCATGAAAGCATTTTAGCATAGCTGAGGTATTCCGATCGATATCGCGGCCAGCCCTTTTTAGTAGCAAAGCATGATCGGGTGTCCATGAAGAAATCGATCCGTGCGACAAGTCCATCTTGAGTGGCTAGCACAATCTAGAAAACTTTTTTCATTACATAATTTCTCAACAGGACGCCATTATGCAATTTTTCTTGTTCACGGACTACCTCAAATCCTCTG
>JBFIDQ010000238.1:0-4736 GCA_041603795.1 Chlamydiales bacterium | reverse complement strand
TGCGACTTGGCGTCTCCGCGTTGAAAAATATCACAACTCACAGAATGCCGGGCAATAGAGCATCGCCCTGGAATTCGATAGGGTTACTTGATTGCGGCGCTTCGCTTGTCGAGTTCTTGGATTTTGCTGAAGTCGAGTAGTTGTCCGAAGAGCTCGAAGAGCCTTTGGAGGAGGGCAATTCTGTTGTCTCTTACGGCCTGGTCGTCTGCCAGGATTCGTACTTCGTCAAATAAACGCGCTAGGGGCTCCTGGAGAAGTGCCAGTTGTTCGTAGGCCGCGTTGTAGTCGTGACCCTCAATTGCCGCCAGAATTTTGGGCTCAACCGTACGTAGTACCTCAAAAATCTGGAGCTCTGCCTCTTCTTGCAGCAATTTTTCAGAGAATACGCCGGCGGATTGATCGGCAATTTGACCCTTTGCACGCTTGTATACCTCAAAGAGGCTGCTAAACCGTTTGCCTTTTCGGAACTCATGCAAGGCACGCACTCGACAAAAACTGGCAAATAGATCCGTCACCCCGCCGCTAAGCGATGCTTCGATCTCATCCTTGGCGAGTCCGTACTCCAAAAAGACCGTGCGAGCTCTATTCGTAACGAAAACTAAAATCTCTTCCACTACATCCCCGTCCAATACGAAATGTTTCGCACACTTCGTAAAGACCTCGGGGAGATTTAAGTAGAGCTTGTGCTGGAGAAGCATGCGGATAATTCCCAGGACTTGACGACGTAGCGCATACGGATCACTAGACGACCTTGGTTTGAGTCCAGCTAGAAAGCAGCCCACCAAATTATCGATTTTTTCGCTTAGGCTGAGTACGACCCCAGACATTCCTTCTGGTAGTGGCGCTTTCTCTCCACGGGGCATCCAATGCTCCTCTATGGCCAGGGCCACCGCCTCGTCCTCTCCTGAGTGTCGCGCATAGTAGCCGCCGGCGATCCCCTGAAGTTCAGGGAACTCCCCCACTAGTTCACAGGCGAGATCCGCTTTGCAAAGCTGCGCCGCGCGTCGCGTTGTCGTTAGATCATCAAGTTGTCGATCCGGATTGCCCCTTACTAGATCATCGTGGACGATCTCTACATGCTTCTGGAGGCGTCCGACTTTATCGTATACGCTCCCAAGGGCCTTTTGAAAGGTCACACTCTTTAGCTTTTCGTTCCATGAATCGAATCCCATCTTGAGGTCTTGTTCGTACAAAAAAGCGCCATCGCTGAGTCGTGCTGACAGCACTTTTTGGTTGCCGTGTCGGATTTCATCACTTGGCGTGTTGTTGGCGGTGATGATGAACTGATTCATCAGTGTGCCGTCTGCATTTGCAACGGGGAAGTACTTCTGGTGTTCCACCATTTCGGAGATGAGTACCTCCTTAGGCGCTTTGAGAAAGGCTTCGTCAAATGTAGCGGCGGTCAGAGCCGGCCACTCTACGAGATGAAGCACCTGCGGCATGACTCGCTCTTTGGCAACGACGCTACCGCCGAGCTGCTGTTCGATTCCGCTCAGCTGCTTTTCAATCGATGCCTCTCTCTCTGCTATATCCACCATCACCTTGTGAGCGCGGAGCTGCTCCACATACGCGTCAGCGTGCGGTACGTCGAACGGATCTGGATCGAGTTGCCGGTGACCCAATGAGGTGTTGCCTGCGATTACGTTTCCGAGGACAAATGGAATGGATTCTGTTCCGTGAATGGAGCAAATCCAGCGAATGGGACGGGCAAAGGAGAGGTCGAGATCGGCCCAGCGCATGGATTTGGGGAAGTCGAGAGTTGCAATGATCTGTGGAAGTTTCTCCGCTAGGATTTCTCTTGCCGCGCGACCTTCAACTCGTTTCTTTCCGAAGAGGTACTGCGTGCCTTTGACCTCGCGGATCTCAACAGACTCTGGAAGAGTGTCGCGTGTTGCGGACTGGATGCCAAGCGAGCGAAAAAAGCCTGCTCCCGCTTTTGTTAGTGAGCCATCATCAGCGAATGCTGTGTCCACAGCTGGACCGCGCTTCTCACTGCTGCTACTTTCGGTCCCTTGAGCCAGGTTACGCACAATCAGAGCCAGTCGACGCGGCGTGCCATATACATCAATTTGACCAAAGACAATCCCGGCTTCCTTGAGTAGTCCAGCGACTGCTGCCTTTAGGTTGCGGCACCCAATCGGTACAAATGTTGCCGGAAGCTCCTCACAGCCCACTTCCAGGAGGTAATCTGCCTTCACCGAAGCATCGAATGGCATTTTCTCCATTTCTACGGTGATCGGTTCCGCTGGAGCCGTGTTCTTTAGCAAGGGGAATCCGATTTTCTCCCGACTCGCTAGATAGCTTTCTGCTATGCTGCAGGCGAGGGCGCGAATGCGTTGGATGTAGCCTGTACGCTCCGTAACGCTGATGGCGCCGCGCGCGTCGAGCATGTTGAAGGCGTGTGATGCTTTCATGACGAAGTCATACGCTGGCAGCGGTAGCTCCGCAGCCATCAATGTTTGTGCTTCGCGCTCGAAGTCATCAAAATGGCGCTGCCACATTTCCACGGAGGCATTTTCAAAGTTGTAGTGACTCCACTCCACTTCATTGCGGTGGTAAATATCGCCATAGGTGAAGTCTTTGTTCCACTGAAGATCGTAGATGCTATCGACACCCTGCAGGTACATCGCGAGACGTTCGAGTCCGTACGTAAGCTCGCCCATGACGGGCTTAATTGGAATTCCTCCGACGCTCTGGAAGTAGGTGAACTGGGTCACTTCCATTCCGTCCAACCAAACTTCCCATCCCAGACCCCAGGCACCTAAGGTCGGCGATTCCCAGTCGTCATGGACAAAACGAATGTCGTGTTCGCTGAGATCGAGTCCGATGGCCTCCAGGGAGGCAAGATACTGCTCCTGTAGGTCAATGGGACTCGGCTTCAGCACGACCTGATATTGGAAATAGTGTTGGAGTCGATTTGGGTTTGTTCCGTAGCGGCCATCTGATGGTCGTCGACAAGGCTCAACGTAGGCAGCCTTGTAGGGTTCGGGTCCGATCGAACGCAAAAAAGTGGCGGCATTGAACGTGCCTGCCCCTACCTCAACATCGACCCCCTGATGCGTTACGCAGCCGCGCTCTGCCCAGAAGCTACCTAGCTTGTCGATCATCTCTTGAAACGTGATCATATCCGACTCCAATCCAACGTTTATTGGCATATAGGGTACTTCTTTAAGTCTCTAAGTGCAAGTGGAGAGGAGTATTAATTAATTTATATATTTTGGTCCTAAAAGGTGACTAGGAGTCCCCCCATCGCACCCGCGTAGAGCACGCTACCCATCTGCGGTTTTTTGGCGAACTCAGCCATCGTGTTTGCCTGTGGCAAATTTTTCGGTGCTTTTGCGACGTTGATCAGATAGATGGCCGTTCCCCCAACGAAGAAAGTGACCCGATCGCTAGCTTCGAAGCAAATGGTGGCGTTGCCTTCCAGTATACTGGAGATGTGGACACTGCTTGTGATGGAGGTGAAGGAACTGAGTCTCTCGGGATTTCCAGCTGTGGAGCAGTTAAAGTCACGTTCAGCCGAGTTGATGAAGACTCCGCCCTTCACATTGGTGCATAGCGCGGTTCTTTCGGAGATGTCTATATCACCTATGGCGCCAATTTGTGCGCCGATAAGGGTATTGCAGCACTTTGACTCAAGAGTGCCAGTGCCGTTTTCGTTGGAACCCACAACGGTCAGATCTCCATTGAGGGTGGCCAAGCGCGCTCCGGCGAGGAGGGAGATCTGGTTGTTGGTTTTGTGAAGGTAGTTGGTTTCGAGGCTTAGGAGTCGGGTGTCGTGGTCGAAGGTAACTGTATCTGGGGCGCTGAACCCTGTGTCGATGACATCCTTGAAGGTGCCTCCCGCTTGGTCAAAACAGAAGCTGGGCTCCCCTCCAAGGGCGCTCGAGGTGACATCCGCGTCGTGTCCGATATAGAGTCCAACGCCTTGCAGTTGACCGCCTCCGTAATCCTGTTGGTAGGTTACGCGTACACCGGCGTTCCAGCCGAGCTCATCAGCTCCTGTTGCGAGGGAAGGTTGACTGCTTTCTCCGTCATGAATCAAGCAAACATCATCGGTATTGCGGTGGAGATACAGGAATTCGAGGGAGGTGCTGCGTGTGGAGTCTGTGCCCTCCCCTGCGGTGGCGTCGGCAGAAGCAAGTGCTAGGGTTACACAGGGGATGGTGGTGTAGGGGCGTAGTTTTTTCACCGAAAGGAGCGCTCCATTTGTGGTTGCGGGCCTATTTATAGGAGAATGCAAGAAAAAAAACTACTGCGATTTCGTTGGATCGGGGCAATCACATTATGACAATTATTCAACAATAGAGAGCGCACAAAGGAGGAGGGTGGATCTCGCTAGATTAGTATAAAGCCTTAATCGTCACCGTTTACAATAATTTTATCGCAGAGACGGGGAGGTCGCGGAGTCGCGCAGAGGGAGCTTCACTGCTATCCACAATCTATCGACAGACTTGCCATGGGCGTTAATTTCCATATAAAGGGGATTGTAGATAGCAGTGAAGCTCCCTCTGCGCGACTCCGCGACCTCCCCGTCTCTGCGATAAAATTATTGTAA
This sequence comes from Chlamydiales bacterium, assembly GCA_041603795.1. Taxonomy (GTDB): domain Bacteria; phylum Chlamydiota; class Chlamydiia; order Chlamydiales; family JBFIDQ01; genus JBFIDQ01. Next base: position 178 of record JBFIDQ010000238.1, on the reverse strand, counting down.
ATCATGAATGGTTGACGTCCTTCGTTGGATGTAGGATGGCGTTAAAGGCGATGGAAATCCTTGGCTGATTGCCTTGGTAGGGGTGGACCGTATGGAATAGGTAGCTGGGAAAAATAAGGATTTTTCCCGGTCGAGGGCGAATCACAATATTTTTACCCGGCGAGTCTCCGGGTGGAGA
>JBFIDQ010000237.1:0-4781 GCA_041603795.1 Chlamydiales bacterium | reverse complement strand
CTGCTCCCGCAGCGCGAATCTCTCCTGCAACCGTACCCCGGGTTCCGGCTCCGCCTCCACCCGAGGCTAAATGCCACTGCTGCTACCGCAGCAAAAAAACCGCACGGCACAAACCGCATATTTCCGTCACAAAAACTTGTGGGTAAAAGTATGTTACCGCCTTTGCGTCAAAAAAATGCAATCAATCGTGAATCTCTCATTTAAATTATATTCACAATGTGATTCCCCTGCGGTGTTTGTTGCATGTTGACGAGAAAAAAGCGCTTGGGTTATTATGTCTGCTTGAATGCGCCTGTAGTTCAATGGTAGAACAGTAGCCTTCCAAGCTACTAGCGTCAGTTCGATTCTGACCAGGCGCTACCAGATTTAAAGTTAGCAACCCAAGACCGAAATCTCGTCGTCGACGAGATGCTTAATTAGTCAAACAAAAAGGACAAGGCTTGGCACAGGATACCAAAACCCCCATTACAGTCAAAAAATTGCTTGAAGCTGGCGCTCATTTTGGGCACCAGACGCATCGTTGGAACCCGAAGATGCGGCGTTTCATTTTCGAGGAGCGCAACGGCCTTTATATCATCGATCTTGCAAAGACGATGGAACAGATTCGCAAGGCGACAGAAGTTGTGCGTCAAACCGTAAAAGACCACAAATCGATTCTTTTCGTTGGAACAAAAAAGCAGGCGAAAGCCGTCGTTCGTGACGTTGCTGAGCAGTGTGAAGAATTTTATGTCTGCGAGCGCTGGCTTGGTGGCATGATCACGAATCTGCCTACCATGCGCAAGTCGATCAAAAAGCTTGAGGTGATTGAGAAGCGGATCTCTACCGGTGGCGAGGGGCTGACCAAAAAAGAAGTTTCGGAGTTGACAAAGCTTCAGGGTAAGCTCGACCGTAACCTCGGTGGAATTCGATCCCTTCGAAAGCCTCCTGGACTATTCATCGTAGTTGATCCAAGTAAGGAGCACATCGCTGTTGCAGAAGCTAGAAAGCTAGGTATTCCGGTAATGGCATTGGTTGACACCAACTGTAATCCAGACCCAATTGACCACGTCATTGCATGTAATGATGACGCACTAAAGAGTGTGAAATTGATTCTTGAGGCGCTCGCTCAGGCGATCATCGAAGAGAAGAACGCGATGACCGTGATGTCCTCGAGTGAGGATGACGAAATCGAGAAGCCGGAGTCGGGTGAGATTTTAGCTGAGATTGCTGTAAGTAAAGAGAAAGAAAAAGTTGCTGAGTAGGTAGAAGACTAGTATGGACGGAGGAATTGTGACGGTAATTACTGCAGGGTTGATTAAGGAACTTCGGGAGAAGACCGGGGTTGGCATGGCGAAGTGCAAACAGGCTCTTACTGAAGCTAGTGGCGACCTCGAACAGGCGGTCGTTATTCTTCGTAAGGCGGGGATGGCTTCAGCTGCGAAGAAGGAAGGTCGTGAGGTCAAAGAGGGTGCGATTGGATTTGCCGAAAACGAATCTACTCTAGCTCTTGTTGAGGTCAATTCGGAAACCGATTTTGTCGCCAATAACGAAATTTTCCAAGACTTTCTTCAGGCAATGGCGAATGAGGTGCTGAACAGCAAGCCGGCTTCTGCCGAGGCGCTTTCTGGCCAACAGTATTCAGGTGACCCGGAACTGACAGTTGATCAATATCGATCAATCATCATTCAAAAGGTCGGCGAAAATATTCAGATTCGTCGCTCGCTTACTATTGAGAAGGGAAGCAACAGTTCCTTTGGTGTTTACGCACACATGGGAAGCAAAATTGTTGCCGTGGTGGAGCTTGCTGGAAGTAGCGAGGAAGCTGGGCTTGCACGCGACATCGCGATGCACGTGGCAGCAGCACGTCCCCTGTACCTAAATTCTGAGGCGGTGCCTGAATCGGTACGTGCGCAAGAACTTGAGATCGCTCGCGATCAGGTTAAGGGAAAGCCAGAGCACATCATGGGTAAAATCCTTGAGGGCAAAATGCGTGCTTTTGATGACGAGGTGTGTCTAACGTGCCAGAAGTATGTGCGTGATGACAAGCTGACGATTCAAGAGCTTGTGGACGCTCGCTCTAAGGAGACGGGAACCCCTCTAACGCTTGCAAGTTACACTTGCTGGAGATTAGGTGAGTAACCTCTTTCCCTAGGGGAAGTAAAGCGGAGTCTATTGACTCCGCTTTTTTTTTGCTCAGATGGGGGGAAGACTGTTATACTCCCCTTTAGCAAGTCGATTATAAATTTTGGGGGAACCAATGACCGTAAATAACGCGAAAGCAGGTATGCAGAGCGCGATCTCGCATCTGCAAGAAGAATTGAAAGGCATAAGAAGTGGTCGAGCAAACCCTTCGATGCTCGATAGTGTCCAAGTGGATGCGTATGGGACCGCGATGCAGCTAAAAGATCTCGCATCTGTGAGTGTTCCAGAGGCTCGTCAGCTACTCGTGACGCCGTTTGATGGAAGCAATACGGCAGCGATCGCCAAAGGGATCGAGAAAGCAAATCTTGGAATGATGCCTGCAGTTGATGGGAGCGTGATTCGACTGAATGTTCCTCCCATGGACGAGGCCCTTCGCAAGAAGATGGCGACGTTGGTCAACAAAGAAAGAGAGCACACCAAGGTAAGCATTCGCAATGTTCGTCGAGATGCCAATGAGGAGGCTCGTGCTCAAAAGGCCAGTGGTGATCTGGCTGAGGATCAACTTCATAAAATTGAGAAGCAGATCCAGGAGTTAACCGACGAATTCTGTAAGAAAGCGGATGCGTTGGCGGCAGATAAGGAAAAAGAAGTAATGTCGGTCTAATTCCTTGCGAAAAAGGAGCTCCCTGGGCATAATGGGAGCTTCTTAAACGACGGCCCCATCGTCTAGTCAGGCCTAGGACACTGGATTTTCATTCCAGTAACAGGGGTTCGAATCCCCTTGGGGTCATCTTTTAGGGTCTTTAGCTCAGTTGGTTAGAGCACCTCACTTTTAATGAGGGAGTCGAAGGTTCGAGTCCTTCAAGACCCATTTCTTTTCACCTCTTGCCTTTCGCTGAAATTCTTTCAGCACCAGAGGCTGCCTCTCTCAAAATCTGTTTTTTTTGCATTAATTGGGAGAGGCTCGTATATTCCCGATAGGAACCCGACGGAATCCCCTAAGCTTATGGCTGAGCGTCCCTTAGAGTGTAGCGAGTGCAAAAAACCCATCACAGTTCGTTATACCGAGCTGGTCGGGAAGTCGTGTCTGGAAGTCGAGATGTGCGAAAGTTGCCCGGTTCTGCAACAGAAGCTACAAGGACCCCCGCAAAAGAAAGAAGGGACTGTTGTTGCTGGAGCGGGACAGAGTCTTTGCTGCGGAAATTGCGGCACTACTTTGGATAGTGTGCGAACGGGACACCCACTTGGATGCCAAGAGTGCTACGCTGTTTTCGCTGATATACTGGAGCACGACCTTATTGCTGCCGGTCGAGTTCATCAAGGTGAGAATAGAAAAGCGCGATCGCTACCCTTGCACTCTGGTCGGACCCCAGGTGAGGTGGTCAAGGATAGTCCGGCAATCCGATTGGTGGCACTAAATGAAGCGCTAGTGGAAACGCTGGGGCGTGAGGATTACGAACAGGCGGCGCATCTCCGCGATCAAATAAAAGCTCTTACGGAAGGCTCCGATGGCGAAGAAAAAGAAGAGAAATAATCCCTCTTTACTTACGATAGACGACCCGTGGGAGAACAATAGCAACGCAATTTGGCTCGCATCGTCACTGAAGTTCTATCGTAATCTCAACCGCTTTAAGTTTCCCGGCAAGCTTTCTGTTGCGGAACGCAATCAGGTCGTTACCCTTTTAGAACGCGCCTTGGCCAACGTACCGACGATAAAAAATCAGATCCTTATTCCGGCTGAGAAGCTCACTCCGATCGAAAAGGAGTACCTTTTTGAGCACTTTCTATCAGTAGGAAGTATTCACCAGGCGCACACAGGTGAGGCCTTCCTCGTTGACAAGGCTGGCGAGCTGCTTGCTGTTATAAATGTGCGTGATCACCTTCAGTTACAGAGGTTTAATTTCTCGTCTGATCTGGAAGGAACCCTCGGGCAGTTGGTGGAGGAGGAGGCTCGCCTTTCTAAGGAGTTGACGTTTGCCTTTTCTGATCGCTTCGGATATTTGGCAGCTGACCCAGCTCACGCCGGCACAGGATTGGTGATCGATCTTTTTCTTCAGCTCCCTGCTCTTATTCAGACGGAGAAATTGGAAAAGTTGCTGGAGGAAATATGTGCAGAGGGGGTCGAGGTATCTGGCCTTCAGGGCACGCCAGGTGAATACTTAGGTGACATCTTACGGCTCCAAAATTCACGCACATTAGGGCTGAACGAAGAAAGTATTTTGGCGATCATGCGACAGGCTGCTGTCAAATTGTCGTCGGCAGAGCAGGCTCTACGCAAGGAGTTTCAGAAAGGAAGTGCGGCGGTCCTTAAGGACGGGGTTAGTCGCGCATTTGGACTACTCACGCACTCCTATCAGATTGAAACCATGGAGGCGCTTGACGCACTGAGCCTACTTAAGCTGGGCGTTGACATTGGTTGGGTGGATAAAAGCTCTATTAAGGAACTGAATAATCTTTTCTTCGCTTGTCGACGCGGCTCCCTTTTGCTCCACGAAGATACAGAGCCCGACTTAAGTGAAATTTCCAAGATGAGAGCTAATTTCATCAGAGCCGGTCTAAAGAACACTAGTTTAGTTATATAAGACCGTCCCTTTCAGGTTCATTGCACAGTTTTTTTTTAAACGCAAGGGCGCGGAGTCCGCAAAGGAGCGCAGAGGAAT
>JBFIDQ010000236.1:0-4833 GCA_041603795.1 Chlamydiales bacterium | reverse complement strand
GCCTGCAATAATTCCAAGGTGATCCAATCTTTCTGTAGTCACTTCCATCGTCAGTCCTTTCGGGTTTGAGAAGGGACTAAGATAAATCAGAAACTCAATTAGGCAAACTGCTCAATGTCGGTTTCACAAAGAAAATCAAGTCCCCCGACAGACTATTAACGCCTTCCTCTTTGTGTGAGGTGATGAGCAAGCTGTCAGGAACAAGGTATGATATCTCTTTTTTTAGCCTGTCTTCTGTGTGCGATTCGACCCCGTAAACATTTGATATATGGGCGAGAAACAGAATCCTTGCAAATACAAGATGGTTCATTGTCCTCTCGAAGTAAAGGGGCCGGCCCCTTTTTTCTCAAAGTGGGATTGCACCCGAATGAAAGGCCGTCCTGCATACGACGAGTCGGATCCAGGACGGCTGAAAAACAACGAAGATAATTCTGTGTTAGTTTAGGTTGAAGTTAACACCGAAAGCTAGGGTGAAAAGGTTGGGCTTCATGCCAAAGTTTTCATTAGATTGGTCTGTCCAGGTTTTCTTTTCAAATCCGGAATAACGTCCCTCCACTCGAAAGTTTGCAATTTTGGAAATGACATATTCCCAGCCAGCACCCACTGTCCAGCCTAAGTAAAACTGATTCGTGCTGCCACGAAGGCTTGAGTCGTAGTGCTTGTGCTCAACAGCCGCAACCGCAATTCCCCCTGTTACGTAGTATAGTGAGTCTTCGTCAACCATACCTACTCTTAGGCGAACTGAGCCCAGGCCGTCCATATCACCGGTAAACACTGGACCGGGAAAGCCTGCTGTCGTGTAGCTGTCAGCATTTTCACCCATATTGGCCATAACGTCCGCTTCAACGCCGTAAAGCCATGAATCTGACAGCCAGTTGTAGCCAGTTTGGCCTCCAAGAACAAGGCCATGAGCCCGGTCGAAATCGCCGTTTCCAAGATAGTTCGGATCCAAGTCAAAGAAGTCTCCGCCAAGAGAAGAGTAGCCCAGCGTAATGCCTGCATATGGCCCTTCCCAATGGTCAGCCGGTGCCGATGCACTTAAACTGGTAGTCATGAGTACGCCGCACATTGCGATCGCATTGAAGTGTCTTAAAAAGTTTTTTTTCACGCCCCTCTCCTTTAGTTTTGAGGTTGATCAATCGTAAACTTAAAGGAATGACCTTTGCGTCTATCGGCCTAATTGGTCAAGAAAAAAAACTCGTGAAAGGAGCCGGGGTCTGCGTTACCTGCGTTACTCTCTTGCTTTCTCATAGTCCCTGCATAGTAACGCAGACCTCGGCTCCAATCATTTGCTCAAACTTCTCCTTTTGCGGAGAATCGCAAGATTAATCTCCGCAAATCTGCGGAGATTAATCTCATGTTTCACAAAAAAACTCTTGCTGGTTTTGAGAGGCAACGCCTCGACAGAGCTACAGCCTATGGCGTGAGCCATAGGTAGCTATAAATAAAAGGATTATAGCCCCAAAGGGGCGGCACAGAACGTGATCGCTTAATGTGAAGCAGCAGAATCTATTCACGAATACTCATGCCCGTTGGTTAGCCGCCATCAACACGTCACACACATCACCTGGGCCTGCAACTTGTGCCGCCCCTTTAGGGCTAATCCTTTTACTTAGCTACCTATGGCTTACGCCATAGGCTATAGCTCTGCCGAGGCGTTGCCTCTAAAAAGCAGCAAGGAATTTTTTTGTGAAACTTGAGATTAATGATTGAGCCCGGCCCTTTGCTAAACCCCAAGATCTAAATGCGGTTTAAGCGAAACAGCTTGGTGATTTCTTTTGAGCGTGCAAGGTGAAGGGGATCGTCTTTGTCATTGGCTTTGGCATGTTTTGGTCGAGTGATTGGAGCCGGGGTCTGCGTTACCTGCGTTACCTGAAAACCTTTTGCTCGAGCAACGCAGGTAACGCAGGCCCCGGCTCCGATCACCAATCAATCTGTCGATGCTTTTCGAAGTGCCCACGCACCGTCGGACGGTATAGGCGACGAATAATCGGACTGGGCGTGACCATATGCTATGCCTATGCGAAATTAGTTATGACTATTTTCATATGCATGCTGTTTCTGGTCAAATTCTTGAGGGCGGCCCTGCATTTACCTGCGTTACTCGGAAACCTCTTGCTTGAGTAACGCAGGTAACGTAGCCCCCGGCTCCTTTTCTCCGTTTTCTCAAACTCTTCCTTTTGCGGAGAATAACAACTCTAATCTCCGCAAATTTGCGGAGATTAGCATTGTTATTCTCCGCAAAGCTTGGTAAGCTGGGGGAGAATCCCGAAGAGGCATCGCTAGCCATATGTATATTTACGATCACGAAGACTGGCCCCAATTTCGATGGGATCAGGAACGCATCTCCAAAAAGCTGGCCTCCATATATCATATACAAGGGCGCTTGGTCGGCGGCATGGAGTCCATTGGGTTCCAATTTCGCGATGAGGTAATTTTAAATAGTTTGACTTTAGATGTCGTCAAATCGAGTGAGATTGAAGGGGAAATTTTGGACCAGTCGGTTGTTCGCTCCTCTGTCGCGCGCCGTTTGGGAATGGATGCTGCCGGACTGGAGAGGAAGGACCGGCATGTGGACGGTATCGTCGAGATGGTTCTGGATGCGACGCAGTGTTTTGACAAGCCGCTTACGGAGGAGAGAGTATTTGGCTGGCATGCTGCGCTCTTTCCAACGGGATGGAGTGGATTCTCAAGAATCAACGTGGGGGGCTGGAGGAGAGGGCCGGTAGAAGTAGTTTCTGGTCAACTTGGTAAGGAGAAAATTCATTTTGAAGGACCGCCTCCCGATCGAGTAAAGAGTGAGATGCGCACCTTTCTAAAGTGGATCGACGGGGACCAGGCGTTGGATTTGGTATTGAAGTCAGCCATCGCTCATCTATGGTTTGTAACGATTCATCCATTCGAAGATGGGAATGGACGAATCAGCCGCGCTCTTGCTGATCTACTTCTTGCCCGTTCAGAGGGCACGCCTCATAGATTCTATAGCCTTTCTTCTCAAATTCAGAGAGAGCGTAAGAGCTACTACTCTATACTAGAAGAGACCCAGAAGGGAGGTCTGGACGTCACTCCGTGGATTGAGTGGTACTTGAACTGCCTCGGAGGGGCCCTTGAGAGAGCTCTTGAAGAGTTGGAAGCCGTGTTGTCGAAGTCACGTTATTTGGAGTCCCTCTCTCATTTTGATCTAAATCAACGTCAAAGGAAGCTGCTAAACCGTCTGTTGGATGGCATAGAAGGCAAGCTTACCTCAACGAAGTGGGCTAAAATGGCCAAGTGCTCTCAGGATACTGCCTACCGAGATATTGTTGATCTACTCGATCGAGGGCTGTTGAAGAAGGATCCTGGCGGTGGCAGGAGTACTAGTTACAGTTTAGTACTACCAGAAGAAGGAAAGCGGAAAGCGTGAAGGGCGCGGGGCTTTAACAGTTTAACTTTACCTTATTTAAACCTGCTTATATCATATCAATATGAGCAAGTTTATGACGATTGGAGATGCGGCAAAACACCTAGGTGTTTCTGTTCAAACCCTCAGACGCTGGGAACGCGAGAGCAAATTGATGCCTGCACACCGAACTCCTGGTGGCCAGCGTCGATACGATCCCGCGCAGTTGTACCCGGCGACACACAATAAGCAAATTGAGAAAAGGGCTACAATTGCCTATGCTCGAGTGTCTAGTCATGATCAGAAAGATGACTTGGTGCGACAGAAGCAAATGCTAGAAATGTATTGTTCTGCACAGGGCTGGTCCTTTGAAGTGATTGGTGACCTCGGATCTGGGATGAACTATCGCAAGCGAGGTCTAAAGAAGCTCATTGAGGGAATTATTGAGGGTACAGTGGGGCGCTTGGTCCTGACGCACAAGGATCGCCTGCTTCGATTCGGCGCAGAGTTGATTTTTTCTATTTGCGAAGAAAGAAGAGTTGAGGTGATTCTGATTAACCAGGGAGATGAGCCTGCGTTTGAAGAAGAGCTCGAACAGGACGTTTTGGAGATCATTACAGTCTTTTCAGCTCGTCTCTACGGAAGTCGTAGCCGCAAGAATAAAAAGTTAATCAGCGACATGAAGAAGGCTGTGGAAAGTGTCCAAGGATAAGCATACCAGTGTGGTGAAGGTTCGTCTGGAGCTGTCCGGGCCCGATAAAGAGACTCTCGACGGTCAGTCTAGAATTTGCAACTACCTCTACAACCAACTTCTCGATCGAGCAAATCAGATGAGAGAAGCTTTTTGTCAAACACAAGACCCCGAGATCGCTAAAATCCTCTATACAGAACGTGGGCTGCGCAACCTCATTCCCGAACTCAAAAAAGAGAAGCCCTTTCTGAAAGTCGTTCACTCCTCTCCGCTGAAGAATACAGGCCTCCGCGCAAGCGCTGCCGTGCAGGCATACCAGAAGTCCCGCAAAGGCAAGCGAAGGGGTAAAAAAACAGGGTGGCCGCGCTTTCGCTCATGGAGTCAAAGCTGGTTTTCCTTGTTATATGATGAGCCAAACAAAGGGTTTCGCTTAGAAGACCGCCAGCTGACGCTCTCTCTGGGAATGGGCCTCGATCGAGAGCAAAGACGTATAACGGGTACACTAGAGAGCACTCGAGGACTCAAAGGTAAAGAGATCCGCAATATCCGAATCGTAAAGCAGCTGGGACTCTTCTATGCAGTGTTCACCGTGCAGGTGCCGGCGCTAGAAAAAAAGAAAGTTAGCCAAGCAATAGCCTTGGACCCAAATCATAAGAACCTGGCCTATGGCGTTGGAACCGATGAGCAAGCCCTTGAGATAGCAGCTCCCTCATGGTTAAAAAAGGTTGACAGGCGCATCGACGAACTCTCTGCTAGGCGCGAT
>JBFIDQ010000235.1:0-4911 GCA_041603795.1 Chlamydiales bacterium | reverse complement strand
TCCAGCTTCCTTCAGATTCCACCTCGCGATGGACACCCTTGCCTTCAGCTAACTGTTCCCCCCTTCGGGCCAGTAAGGGACTTTCACCCTCTAGTTCGTTGCCATGCCGGGCACACCTAGCATCTGTCGGAACTTCGTCCCTAAAAACGACCGGAACTCACCCCAGTAAGGGTGAACAAGGCCAAACCCACCGCTGCGCGCATTCTATCTACGTTCTTCTCTCAGAAGGGTATAAAGGGGGTGCCCCGTATCTGCCACAGCCGCAACATCTCGAAGCCAGGCGGAAAGACCATATTCCCATAGGTCTTTGCTGCTATTCTCGAAGAAAATATCGAGGGGGACCGACAGAAAGATCCCCTTGTCGTGGTAGCGTTCGCCATTCACAAAATCTCGAGCTGATGTGCGGGTACCAAATAAAGTGACCTCAAACCCGCTATCAAACACCCGCGTTGCCTCGAAGCGCACACCATAGTCGCGTGCAAGAAAGCGTCCAACGCTCGCTTTGAAATGCATGTTTGCCATGGGCCAACGGTAGTAGAAGTTGAAGAAGAACTGGTAAGGCTGGAATGTTTCGAAGTGCGGCTGAAAGCCAATAAGTTTTCGATAGGAGTCTGTGAAGCCAAGCCCCTTATACTTGCGCTTCATGAGCCACGCACCTTCCACTCCAATAGCCCAATCCAAATCATAAGGCGCGTAGAGAATTTCTCCGCCTATTCCGCCGTAGGCTTGCTCAAACCAGCCACCAGCAATGCGGGCATACCAGCCGTCCTGGATATGCCACGCTTTTTGCAAATAAGCGCTATCAAAGATCAATCCATGATTCTGCTGGTACCGAACGCTGTCGGAGCGGACATTAATGATCTGTGATGGATTAAGCATATCGACATCATTGACGGCCCCTAGGTCACTTATGAGGGTTTTGCCCACAACGACCCGATAGTAGATGTCGGACGGAAGATAGCCTTCGACTCCGAGATCAAAGCCAAAAGCATACTTAAATTTACCGCGAGAGCTGCCAAATATGGTGCTCGTGCGTGGCTTGAGGTCCCAGTCGATTGGAGTACGACTACTCGTATAGAGATTGATCCCTTCGGTAGGTTGGTCGGACGGATGATGCAAGGGGGAGAGGATCTCTAGTTCGTAGATGCCAATGGAGCCCTGTCGGAATCGACGCAGCGCGTCTGAGGAGATGCGATACTCGTGCACAGATAGTCCCCCGTTATCCACAACGATTCTAATTTCCTCGATATTGGAAGGCGTAAGCGCAGAGAAGGCCTTGGATATTCGCTCGCGCACCTCTCGCTCGTGACGATAGCGATCGTTTACTAAACGCACCCAAATTAATCGCTTTCCCTCAGAAGCGGTGCTCATCCAACCCTCCAGTACGGTAAGATGCTGGTCTCTAAAAGCGAGCAGCACCTCGTGCATCATGGCCTCACCCGGACGTCCCACGCCGATTCTTTGGTTGTTTATGGGCCGCGTGTAGATCGGATCTTCTTTTGACTTGGTAAAGACTCCTTTAGTAGTGCCCAGTGGAAACGAAGCCCCCAGAGAGTAGGCTAGTTCCATTCCACGGACTTGACTAACAGCAAAATCAAACGTATCCCAGAGACGGTACTGCAACCCAAAGTTAATCGGACTTTTCTTAAAGCGCCCGTCCGGATGTGGCTCCTTCGTCTTATCCTTGTAGTTCGTCGGGTCAGCCTCCACGAGAAGAGTCAAGCCCTGAAGATAGTCATTTTCAGAACCACGAAAAGGCATCCAAAGCGCGCCACCATAAACACCCCCAATTCGCCCAAAGCCAACACCAATGCTCATTTCCAGGTTATACTTGGGCAGAACATGCGTGGCGACGATGTACTGTCCCTCAAATTGCTTCGTCCCTAAAAAGTCTTGCAGGCCCACAGCAATTCCAGGGACCACATAGTCTGTGTCCTCCGGGGCAAGAATCACCACCTTCAGATTCGCTCCCTTGTCAGAAAAATCACCAAATCCAAATTCGCTCAGAACGGGATCAGGCACACCATTGAACACCCGGTAATTGCCTACGATTTCAAGATGCTGCATGTACTGAAGTCTGGCCCCATAGATGGTATAGGGAGGAACAGATGCATAAGTACCCGTGACCGAGCCATCGGGTCCGACGCGTGCCGAAGGAAGGACAATGTATCCCCCTTCGGAGAGATGATTATAAACAACCGGCATTCGATCATTCTGACGCTTGTCAATTTCACGAACGGTTAACAGATCGCGCATCAAGTCGCTAGACGACGCCTCACTTCCAACAGGAAGCAAGCCGAGCAGGAGTAAAGAAATGAAAATAGCCAATGCACGCATGAAGGATCCTTCATACCAGAGTCAGCCGTAGTTTTCAATCATTGAGGGGGCTCAGACCTTCTGCAAACCTAGTTGGTTTGCCATTTCCATGGCCTGGCCTCTGCTTTGATAGACCTGTAGGTGGACTTGAATATTGGCGGCTGCCAGCCTATCTGAATACTCTAGTGCAGCCCCTTTAAATGCATCAGCTACAACCTCTGTCGAGTTCCCAAAAACACCCAAACCAGGCGTCGTAGGTTTAAAAATAACCGGTTTGGTGGTTTCCCTGGATAAGCAAAGTGCGCCTTCAAACTGTGCCCGATAAGCGTGCCTGGCAACCACTGATGCGATTGTGTTCTTCTGCAACTGGTTTACACGAGAGTTGCGAATATCGTATTGTCCAAACGCTGGGGCTGTTACTAGCATTTCATAAACTTTTTGAGTGCTTCCTTCGGCTTTTGGAATATTTCCAATGCACAAGATTTGCATAAGGTGTCCTTTCCTTAATAGCTGCATAGCAAGGAGATCTGCTTTCTCTGATGTTGTGGGCCTCAAATACCCATGTTTCACCTCAGCCTTGGTACGTTCATTAAGCACTTCTACTAACCCATTGAAACCAAGGTTCGCAGCATTATTAATAAGCTCAACCTGTCGGTTAGGGAACGCAAGCTGAGCCGCCGGCCCCTGCGTATGATCAGTTTGGTAAAGACGAACGGCCCCCCCCGGCTCCGGTGTAAAGGGACCAGGCGCTTCACTACCATTAGCTTGGCTTGCCACACCAAAAACCGTGATGACTTCACTATTTGAACCAGCAGTATAGATATCCTGGGTAACTCCCTGCGTATCTTGCCATCTGAATACTGCTGGGTTGAGCGCAGCCGCGGCTCCAGGAGCATTTCGAACTATTTTAGGAGGACTAACCACCCATGCAATCGCACCAATTTTCGCCGCCTCACGACTCAGATATTCAACCGCCACATTATGTGCAGCCCGCTGCTCTTCGATGGTCTTTATTGATGTAAACTGAGTATGGATCGGTGGCACCTCCGGGCGAAAAGCCCATTCCATTACCTTAAAAACAGCCTTAGCAACTGCTGAAATGAGTGCAACCACAGCTACCGTCACCGCAGCCACCTTTACGAGACTACTACTATTTTCAAATGAAGCCAGACCAACAATGTTCACATCAATACCTTTTACTTATTAAGTAAAAAATAGTACCACACTTCAAGAATAAAATCAAAGATTTTTTACGCCAAAAAAGACTCAATTAATGGAGGCGCTTTTCTAGAGAGAAGCTTCCCTATCATCAAGTTCTACAAAGAATTGCTGCGATTACGACAGAACATCTGCCGCGTACTGATTCAATCCATCCCGCACAATTTCCGTCATCTCTACCTTACTCGGGCAGATGAAGGCAGGCAGGGCGAAATCTTCGGCATCGACCTCAAGAAGCCCTAGCTCCTCGGCCGTATCGAAATCTTCGGAGAGAATTGATTTAACGAGCTCCATGCAGGGCACCTGCATGGGCATCATGCGGTCGTAGACACGTCCGTCAATAAAGGCACGCTCCTCACCATGTAGGCTCGTGCTAAAGTCGTATTCTTTCTCGCTATCCTTGCGGAAGCCCGAAAGATACGTTTTGGTCGCTGTAAACTTACTCAGTCCAGGGCGAAAAAAGTGCATGAACTCCCTGTCGACGCTTTCCGGGAGAACTGTGAATGCGACATCATAGAATCCCAGGAAGCCATCGACTTCTACCTTGTTTCCACATAGAACATCCCCGGAAATGAGGCGTAGAAGTCCTTTTTCGTTCCGTCCCGCAATCAAACCACCTACCGGATGGCCAGCGCGTACGCGAAAGAATCCGGTCCTATCGCCAAGGATTCCGGGTCCACCAATTCCAATGACACGGTCAATGTGGTACTTGCCATTGGCCACAATTGCTCCGATACAAACCACGTCGTGTGCGGTTACCGTCCATACAGCATCTTCGCAACTTTGAATGGGGTCAATATGATGAATGGCCACGGAGATGTTGGCGACGGGGTGTGGTCCTTCCACCGTATGCTTTTCCACCCCGGGGGCATCAGTAAAAGCCTTGCAGCTCGAGCCCTTGGCATGAATGAGGTGCACTTTGCCGTCGGTGAGCTTAGCAAGGGTATCAAGTCCGGCTTGAAACTCGCGTTCAAATCCCTCAACTTGTAACTCTGATGGAGCCGCACATGGTGCCGATTCGTGAGCCTTTACAAAGACATTGCGAGGGGTGATCTCTGGGTTGGCCAGAAGATTAAACGGGCGCCTACGAATATGGGCAAAGAGTCCGCCCTCCTTAAGGTGGTCAACCAGCTCCTCACGCGAAGCTGTTTTTGGATTAAGCGTTTGTAGCTCGTGCCAATCCTCACCACCGCGATCAACTTCTATTACGACATCCATGAGGCGGCGTTTGAGTCCGCGCCGCACTTCCTTAATGCTACCTGCGGCGGGAGAAACAAAGTAACGTCCCGGCGTCATCTTATCTTCAGCTATGGGCTCACCCACCTTCACCACATCGCCCGCTTTTTTGAGCAACCTGAATTTGATCCGTGAAAATGG
>JBFIDQ010000234.1:0-4959 GCA_041603795.1 Chlamydiales bacterium | reverse complement strand
CCGATCTCAGCCAATTTACAGAACAGATGTTGCACTATCCCCTGCATTGCTGGTATTGATATGTTGTGGTTGGATTTTAGTTCTCCAGGTTATGATGACCTAAATGACTCATCAAATCTTCCAAGGGGGGGGCATGGAAGAATATCTCTTTACCTTTGGTGATTGGATGTACACAGTTCGAATGTCAGGCGCCAAAGGAGTTTGCAATGGTCATGTGGGTGACTTTTTGAGTGTTTCGGAAAGTATTTGCTTGGATCCCTAGCTTTACTTCAACCTGAAAAACAGAAGCTACGCTTGAAGTTCGTCCATTTGCAAGCAGGGTCATAGGAATAGTGCAACCCTCATGTAAAGATGTAATTATCAGTTTGCTCTCAGGTTAAAAGGTACTTCCTAAGCCTTTCATTTGAGAGTAAGGCGCAAGCTCGGACGTTGCCTAGCCATAGACTTTTTTATTGCACTTCCCTTTCCTTTTTGCGGAAAGGGGAAGGAGTCATCAAACGCACAGCAATGAGACTAAATACTTTACATCAAAAACTTCATCTATTTTAATCCGTTGAAAAAGGAAATGTATGATGGATATTGAAAACATGGTGCTCAGCAGGGAGGCTCTTGCTGATTTGCTAGGCTTGTCGCCAAGACGAATCAATCAGCTCTCTCAAGAGGGTGTCTTCCCAAAGGTAACCCATGGAAAGTACAAGATGCTTGAAGCTGTCCATGGATATTTCGCTTACCTTGGCGCAGATATCAACATGGATTTTGTCGAAGTTCCTTGCATAGATGGTCTTCAAGAGCAGTTGGATGCCATTGAGGACTATCCCGAGTAAAAACCAACTGTTTAATACATAACGATGTAGCAAAATTGTAATGACTGCCCTTCTCAAAACAATGCCCTCTAGGGCCGACTCCTCTCTATCGGATTTTTCTCCTCAGCTGAAAAGAGCTTTCGAGAGCATTAAGAGAAGCCTTCACCCTTTTAAGATGATCGACGAGAAAATTAAAAACTTTGGCTCCTACAAGATTTTCGAAGATAGGCAACGTATCTGCGAAACAGTGAAAAGAGCGGTCGAAGTAAAGGGTGTTTTAGCCGAGCAGCCCTCCCTTATACCCAGGCTAGAAAGCGACGGCTCTGACTTTCACTTACCAGGGCTTATACCAAGGACTCACGGCAAGCCCGAAATGAAAACCTTCGTAAGAGAGGCTGTTCAGGAGGCTCTTTTAGAGCATGAAGCTTTTTCTGTGCTTTCCCATAAGCATTCCTCCTCGGTCTCTACCGAGCGTGACGGATTTTTTTTTACCTTTTTTCAATGGCCTCGAGTTGTTTTATGCAGGCTTTCAAGGAACCTTTTGGATTCTTATCCATAATGTGGCGCAACAGAAATTCTATCCGATTCCAGTTTCCAAACCTCAGGCGAGTAGCACTCAAGAGGAAGTCTGCGAAGCTATTATGACTTCTCCTAAAGGAAGGGACATGAGCCAAATCACCTTATTCTCGAAGGGGTGCGATGCTCTTTATCTCAAAAAGTCGATAAGGAAGGTGTTTTTTGCACAGCCCAAGGGCAAAACCGGCTACTGTCTCTGGCGTGTTCAGTTCCAGCTATTAGATGCGGTTGAGTCCGAAAAGTGTCTTGTTGATGAAATCATCAAGATCATCAAGTCGCTGATCCGCTCTTTGAAAGATTATTCTTTTCCAATTGAAGAGTATCGCGCAAAAGGCGCTTGCCCGGAGCATTCATATACTCTTTTCTCACCTAAGTCTTTCCTTAAGTAGTATCGCATTCCACTTTCCCACTCCTTCCTGAAAAGTAGCGCTCTTTCTCCCCGAGAACGACCTTCTCCTTCTTGGGCATTCCTGAATGCAACTTTTCGAAATGGAAAGACCCTACTCTTTGGAGCATGAACAGAAAAGAGCAAACAGATCTGGTTTCCGCTGAGGAGTCCCCAAAGGAAGAAAAAACCAACCTTTTTGGGTTCTTCGATCTGTTGCTCAAGATTGAAAAGCGCAGCAAGAGGAAGAACGCATGCATACCTGCCAAGTTGAAATCATCCCGATCAAAGCACAGCAAGGACTTGTAGGTTTTGCCAGTGTCACCATCGACAAGCTTCTCTTTATAGGCTCTATAGGGATTCACAAACGATTGAACGGTCAAGGGTTCCGAATCACTTATCCCACACGCAAAGCTGGAGATTCCCATTTCTCCTTGTGTCACCCCGTATCGCGGGAACTAAGCAAAGCCATTGAAAAAGCAGTAGTGGAGAAAGCAGAGAAGGTCTTGGCACACCTCACCTAGAGAAAGAACAAACCAAAAGATGTAATCCTCCAATAAGGTGATCGAATCCATGAACAACCACTTTCAAGGCAAGCCTCGGGGCATCCCTTTCTATTACGCTCCAATTCCCAGGTATTTTCTCACGAGCGAGTGGGTGAAAAATCCTAAGGTTGCCATCTTTCTACTGGTTGCCTTTGGAAGATGCCAAGCTGTTCCAAGAACTGTCCATCATGACGGAAAAGAGATCAACCTTCCGGCGTTTGCCTTTATCTATGGCAGGCGATCTTTTGCAGAAGAGACGGGTCTGACGGAAGATGAGCTTCGCACCATCGTCAAGAATTTCAAAAAGGCCAGATTACTAGAAAGTCTCCCCAACAAGACCCCCAAGAGATTTACTATTTTTAGGTGGGCGGTTGAGCGCTTCTCCCACAATTCCCCCCAACAAATTCCCCAGCTGTGTCCCCGACAACTCCCCAAGCCCGCCCCACAAAGAAGAGTACATAACAAAGAAAAGAAAGAAAAATACCAAAAGGATAGCCGTCCCCAGCCTTCCAACAGAACAAGAATTTACCACCCTTCACAAGGAGAAGAATCATGACTAACAACAAGTGGAATACCGTCGTTCAGCTTTGCAACATTGGCAGAGTATTCGCCAACAGCAGCCTCAACGCTGCCACACGAATTCCCAAAGAGCTCATCGACGATTGCCGCGAGTGGCTTTTGTCCCCCTCCTGCAATCTGATTTTAAAAGGCAACGTGGGCTCGGGAAAGAGCTTTGTGCTTCATGCCCTTGCACGCGCTCTTGCTGAAGGGGGGAAGCATCCTATCGTGTACAATAGTCAGTCGTTGGATCAAAAACTTCTTGAAGGGAGCCTTAACGCCAACTGCGGGCAATCAGTACAAGACAAGGTCCGAATCCTATCCGAAGCCGAGTTTCTGTTTTTGGATGACTTGGGAACGGAAATTGCGGGAGAGAGGATGCAAAGGCAGTACTACAGTATCTTTAATGGGCGCTACGAAAACGATCGGCCCTGGGTGATTGCGACAAACTGCACCTTTGAAGAAATCGCCGAGAAGTTTGGAGAGCGGATAGCTTCTCGCTTGGCTGTCTCTTTGACCCTGCAATTTCCTGATGTTGATCTTCGAAAAGATATTGATATTTTTAAAAACGATCGAAAACTCCGATGCAATTCACTGTAAAATAGGATATAATTCTCTGACTAAAACTAAATTAAAGCACTCAAAATGAAAGCTATTTTACTCGCAAGAGTTTCTTCTCGAGAACAGCAGGAGGGTATGTCAATTCCGGCACAAGAGAGGCGTTTACGGGACTATGCTGATCGCAAGGGTTTAGAGGTCGACCAAGTATTTGCTATTACAGAGTCGTCGACCAAAGATACCCGTAAGGAGTTCCAGAAGATCCTGGATCAGATCCGAAAATCTCGAGAACCTTTCGCTCTTGTTGCCGATACGATTGATAGGGTTTAGCGAAGCTTCAAGGAATCTACAGTATTAGATGACTTGCGGAAGGAGGGAAAGGTTGAGATCCACTTCATGCGAGAGGGGCTTGTCCTCAACAGCAAGTCTAATAGCTCAGACCTCTTGAGATGGGACATGGGTGTAATGTTCGCTCGTTCATATGTCCTGCAGCTGAGCGATAACATCAAACGATCCAAGGAGCAGTCTGCCAGAAACGGAGTATGGTTGGGTTTGGCCCCTACGGGGTATATGCATACGGTGGATGACAAAGGGGATAAGACCATTGTTCCAGACCCGGAGCTTGCGCCCTTTATCCGGAAGATGTTTGAGCTGTATGCCACCGGGAACTACTCTTTAGCTAGGCTCCGAGACTAAATCACGGAGATGGGTGCTCGAACTAAGAAGGGAAAGAAGTTCGCTATCTCGCAGCTGAACAAGATTCTGAAAAAACCTTTTTACTGCGGGGTAATGGATACGAAATATGGGGTCGTAGAGCACAAATATGAGTGGCTGACGACTCCGGCCATTTTCCAGCAGGTACAAGCTGTCATTGAAGGGTATCAATCCAAGCCTCATAAAACTAAGGCAAAACCCTTCATTCTGAAAGGGCTGATCACCTGTGCCAATTGCGGCTGTGTAGTAACGCCTGAGATCAAGAAAGGGCGCTATGTCTACTACAGCTGCACCAATGGAAAAAAGACCTGTAAGAGGGTGTACGTTCGAGAAGAGACCCTTTTGAAGCCTTTGCTCGACTGTTTTGATCGCATCGCCCTCTGTGATAAGCGGATTGAGACAATTACCCAGTATTTGAAGGAAATCCATCAGTCGGAGTCGCAGTTTCATACTGATAGCTTGAAAAGCTTACGTAAAGAACAGGATAAGCTACAGCGGCGAGTTGGGCAAATTTACGATGACAAGCTGGATGGGCTCATTGACGAGAAGATGTATCTGGAGAAAGTGAGGGAATACAAGGGGCGACAGGTGGAAATACTGGAGGAAATGAAGCGACACGAGGTGGCAGATCAGAATTTTCATGTGACGGCGAATACGGTGCTTAAATTGGCAGCACGGGCTAGAGAGCTCTTCGAGAGTTCTGAAGTGGATGAAAAACGACAATTGCTGAATTTTGTGTTTCAGAACTTGCGTTTAGACAAAAAAACACTGCTTGTAGCTACGCATGAGCCATTTACGGCTATGGTAGGATACAAGCAGT
>JBFIDQ010000233.1:0-5015 GCA_041603795.1 Chlamydiales bacterium | reverse complement strand
GCAAATTGCAATCAAGGCAATCTCTAAGCTTGAGCAAATGGATGATCCGCAGGCTCAGTTAAAACTTCAAGCCCTTCAGACTATTTTCTCAGACGACATCATTGATCGGTATTCTCAGGAGCGGGAACCGCAAGCCGGAACACGAAACCAAAAATCAACATCTGAGATTCAGGCGCTTGCCGATAGGTTTGGTTCTATCGGGCCGTTAGATAAAAATTCAAGTATTGCAAGTTCCCCCGACGAACGTATCAAGGGGAATATTGAGAGTCAGGTAAGACGCAGCGCATCTCGGCGCAGGGAGGACTTAGGTGCCTGATAAATTATCTTTTAGCTTAAGTGAGCTTGACTTGGGTGTCCCCGAAAATCGCAAGAATAATAATCTCTCAGATCAGTTTGAGTCTAGCTTAAAACTTGATCCTGAAGTGCGCAGGGCTGAGCGGGACAAAGAGCTTGAGGAGATAACCGCGAAAAACAAAGGTGCTAAACTCCTCGTAGACGCATCAAACGACATGGGGAATGTAGACCTTGAGAGGGTCAAGCGGGTTCTGAATGAACGCGACAAAATAGCGCGTGATGCAGAGTTAGTTGCGGAGAATAATCCAACGCTGATGGGCCAACTCAAGAACGTCAAGGACAAGGCGTTCTCTGTCGGTGCAAAGGGCCTGGACTTTCTGGTCCGCTATATGAATGTTGCGACGACCCGTGAGGCAGGAACCGCTGCGGGACTCATCAAGTCATTGCGTGGAGAATCTACGTTCGCAGAAACATACAATAGCTATGTGAAGAACACGAAGACCTGGCCGGACGTGCTCCGTGAGTTTGAGAGTTTGCGAAAGGTTGATGAGGTTGAAGATAAGGCGGGGAAGACTGCGCTCGGAAAGCTCGCTGGTTTTGGGATTGTCCCGAGCTTTACAACACGTATCGGTCTAGCTATGGATATTGTACTTGATCCACTGACTTATATTTCACTAGGATCAAATGTTCCGGCCAAGATCGCCGCGAAGACCAGTACTAAGAGTATCTTCGTAAAGGAGGGCGTGCAGGGAGCTAAGTCCATCGCGCGTTTCGGTAAGTACGACTTACTCACGGACAAGGAGTTCATGCAAGGGGTAACAGCTCTGCGCTCCACAAAAGCTGGGCGGGCCATTGAAAACTCCCTCGATATGTTTTCGGCAAGCGTTCTTGGAAAAGTCACGAGGGGGATTATTGAGCCTGTGGGCTCATGGTTTAATTCAGGGAATAAACAGGCGGATAGACTGCTTCGGCGCCAGGCATTGAAGTTTCAAACGGGTAAGAAGGGGCTCCACGAATTTGCGGATAAAGTATTTGACGGTATGACCCAAGAACAGCGTATAGCTCATGGTAAGGCGCTTTTCGACGCTATGGAACGAGAGAGACCCATTCGAGAGGCACTTAAGGCTCGTGGTCTAAAGGGCGAGGAACTGCTCAAAGAATTCGCTAAGATTCCCAGGACCGCGTTCAAGGATGAAGTTATCACGAAAGTAGACAGCGAGATGCTTAAGGTCCTCACAGACCTCGCAGACCGCGCGGGCATTCCAAAGGAAATTCAGTTCTCCAATTACTTTCACTCGAGCTTTGATGAGCAAGTCAAGGCTGGGCTCAGGAAGTCCAAGACTCGCTTTGATGTGTCGAAGAAAGCTACGACAAACGCCGCGAAATTCAAACAGTTCAAGCGGGAAGGTGTAATATTTGACTCTAAAGAAATGTTCCTAAAGATAGCCGATGATCTCAACCGTCTCGCTACAGTCAACGACACTATTAAGTTAGTTACACGAGCTTACGGAAAGTCCTTCGACTCGGTGCGCGCCGCAAGGGAAGCGGGCTTCCGCGAATACTTCAGTTCTGACACTCTCCGCTTCTTCAAGAAGGGTATTCAGACAGAGGCGGGCGAGCAGACCATCACAGCACTTGGAAGAAAGGCTAATCCCACCTTCCTGCCTGAAGAGGTAGTTAAATCCCTGGAGCAATTTGGTGAGACCAACAAAATGGTTACTAACCAGATCATGCGACTCTATGATGGCTTCACGACTCAATTTAAGGTGTGGTCGCTGTCAGTCTGGCCCGCATACACCGCGCTAAACATCAAGGCTAACTTCGTGCAGAGATTCTTATCGCAAGGAGCTAAGGCGTTCAGTTTCGCAGATAACGGTGATGCAATCCGCATGCTCCACGATACCGCAAAGACGGGCGGTAAAATAACTAAGAAATTAGCCGAGAATGGTAAGCACGTGCGCGGTGTATTTGATGAGTTTGTTAAGACGGTTGACGGTAGGACCGTTAGCAAGACTCAAATTTTTAACCAAGCTAAGAAGCGCGGGGTCGTCGAGAACACATCCGTCTGGGGTGATGTGGACGTTGCGGGGATGCTTACGAAAGGAGCGAGTAAGTCTGACCCAATATTCAAGAAATTCATCTCTCAGCTCGATGGGCGAACAAATAAGATTGCGGAGATTGGACGGGAGGTAAACCTTGCCGTAGAATCCCAAGCCCGTCTAGCCTCATTCATCACTGCGGTTAAAGATGGTTTCTCTTTCGACGAAGCAAGCCAGATCGTTTTCAATGGGCTCTTTGATTATACCGCGCTGACTAAGGCGGATAAGTTAGCCTTCAAACGCATCTTCCCGTTCTGGACATTCCAGAAGAAGAACTTGGCGTTACAGACCAGCGCACTACTTCGCACACCCGGCCGTCAAGCATCTGTCCTTAAGATCGTCAAGGACCTCGAGGATGATGCGCTAAAGAATCTGAGTGATGAAGACCTCGCGATCATAAATGACATCATGCCGACATTCCTCGAGTCTACCTTCACTATCCCTGCGGGCGTGGAGAAAACCGAGGATGGCGACAAAATCATGTTTATCTCAGGGCTCGGTCTTCCACAGCAGGAAATATTCAATCTATTTGAACCTAGCAGCGTAGCATTCTCACTGAACCCGCTCATTAAAGCAACAACTCCAATTGATAATTTCTTCAACGGATTTCGCCAAAACGGAGCCGTAACAATCAAGCCTGAGTACAATTTCAAGGAACTTGAACTCCTCTTCAAATTCTTCTATAAGGACCACGAGGCGCAGTCACGAGTCCGAGACTTCATTAATGACCCAAAAACTCAGGAGACTAATCCAATCGTGCGTTTGCTTAAACTCAAGGTAGTTGAGACTGCGAAGTTTGATTCAAGTAATCGCAAGACAAACGAGACGAAATTCAGGTTTGAGGCAGACCCAACAATGATTGAGATTATCCGTAACCTGCAGTTTGCCCGGTTCATTTCAACCGCCCGTCAACTCGGCAATGAGAATGTGGACGCGGGCCAATTTATGACGAACTTCCTCACGGGATACTCCATCTTTAAGATCGACGTTGAGAAATCCGCACATTACCGCAAGCTCGAAGCGTTACGTAATTCTCGCGCAGGACTCAAGCGGGGAGGAGTTCACGGCGGTTACTCATTCGAGATTGACGCCGCAGGGGATGAAGCTGACGGGAGCACTAAACGGCTTGTTAGGAGAATGAGGAAAAGATGATTGTTAAGTGGATTGCAAAACGCAAGATCAAAAAAGTCATGGGGGACTTCATAGCGGACGTCGTTGCGCTGTTCGGTGATTATGATATGAACGCAAGCGTGAAGATTGATCCGATTAAACGCGAGGCTATGATTGTGTTCAGCCCGAGGAGAAAAACCCATGATGAGTCTGAGGAAGTTACCGCACCCTGAGAGGGGTAATTACTTGGGGGCTCGTAAGCGTTGTGAGTCTAATGCGGCGTGTAAAGCCCCTATCGACGCACTGGATAAGGTCGGCGCTTGGCATGACAGGGCAGTACGCCGGGACGGTGCAATCACTGCGGATCTCGGCTATGCCTGGCGCATGCTTAAGATTAATCCATTTAACTCATCGAACTACGCGGATGTGCCTGTTGAGTTCCTTGGAAAGTCCTTCCCGATTGATGGGCGAGTATACCAGTACGGCTCAGCCCTGGTTATGGGGCTTCTTGGTTTAGTCTCAACACCCTACCGTTTAGCAAGAAAGGTCGTGCGGGTATCCTGAGCGCTGTTATTACTCACGTGGGTATTTACATTTATCCTCGGCGCGTCCATGCGCTCAAGCCTGGCAATCGTTTCAATCCTAGCTTGTTCTATGCGTAAAGCCCTGCGGTACTCCACTTCACTTGCGACTAATTTCTTGCCCTCCTCAATCCGTCTGAAGTAATCTGAGTTATCTGCAAGGGCTATCCCGCTCACCAAATATATTACAAACGCTATAAATATGATTTTCACGCCGCCTCCTTCATCTTATTCTTTTCCCATATCTTCCCGCGAACCCAGCCTGGTAACTCCCGTTTAATCCTGTTCTCCAACTTCGCCTTAATTGCGGATTTGATTGGGCTGACATAGTAATGATTCGTACTATTCTTCGGTCTTAACTCAAGCGCAATTTCCGCATCACTCTTTCCCGCAATCTTTTCCTCGAGCACGAAGAATTCGCGGGGCGTCAACACATTCTCCAGGTACCAGAACAGTTCATGCGACAATAAATCCGCATGCCACTCGTCCTTCTCAACTACCGCGAGGATCGCAGCGGCGGTATGCTCGTCACGCAGTAACGCGAACCTATAATCCGGCTTCTGATAATTTGTATACACCTTAAACATTTCCTCGATATAAAAACTGTCATACGCTTCTCTCTCTTCATTCAATGGGAGACTCCTGGGGCTATTACTTTCTGTTTAAATCATCGTTGCTTACTCGACACTCATCATCATGCTCATGGTTCAATCGACACTCAGCTCCGTATATTCGTTCGTAATTTCTGCGAAACTTCTCGCCGATATTCCTAGCCCTGTCTCCTTTACCTGCCATTATTCGCTGTCCTCACTTTGTTCCCGCTCAGTAAAGAACCCCTCAAGAATGATGCTCTGTTTAATTACCTCAAGTATTCCGGTGAGGTCAGAGACTGTTAGATCATACTCACCAACAAGCCAATCTATCCGCTCAT
>JBFIDQ010000232.1:0-5080 GCA_041603795.1 Chlamydiales bacterium | reverse complement strand
TCTAGTAGGTTCACAACCAAAGGTACCCCAGAAGCGTGCCAACAGCAGGCTGATTCTCACCACACCAACAACAAGCAGGTTACAAAAAAGGACTCGTCTCTCTCGCTATGGTAAAAGTCGACAGCTCCGCCGAATTTTGCCACAAAGTGTTTAAAAATCCCTTATCTGCCGAACATACTCCTCCGGAACTTCATTGAGAAAACGGGAACGTCGCATGGTGCGGTGACTTCCCCAGAGGTTGCGGTAGGAGACGCAGGTCATATAGAGTTGCTCCATTGCCCGGGTCATCCCCACGTAACAGAGGCGACGCTCCTCTTCGAGCTCGGCGGAGTCGTCCATGGCACTCGCATGAGGAAAGAGCCCTTCTTCTAGTCCGGCCAGAAACGCCACCGGAAACTCCAACCCTTTTCCATTGTGTACCGTCATTAGGTGCACGCAATCGTCACCGACTCCCTTCTCATCAAGATTCGACTTAAGAGAGAGTTCTTCAAGGAACAGAGAGAGCGATGCCTCGTCTTCCGCGTCATCCCACTCAGCTGCCTTGCTGATGAGTTCCTGTACGTTCTCCTTTCTATCGTCATGCGACTCCTGATCCTCCTTAAGGTAATCCAGATACCCCGTGAGCCTGGTCGTTTGCTCCACCAGATCGTGGAGACTTCCCTTGGAAGCGACGGCGCGAAGAGCATCAATAACGCCAACGTACTGTAGCAATCCGGCCTTTTGCTTAGCGCCCATTCGGAAATCAGGAACAATAATCCCTTCTACCACCTGTCGACAGTAATCTAGAATCGGAAGCTCCGCTTTTTCTGCTGCCAACCGGATCTTACTCATCGAGGCATCACCTACACCCCGCTTTGGCAGGTTGATGGTACGCGCAAAGGAGATGGTATCGGAGCTCGAGTGCACCACCTTAAGGTAGGCCAGTACATCCTTGATCTCACGCCTCTGGTAAAAAGAGGTGCCTCCCACGATGACGTATGGAATGCGGTGAGACAGAAATACATCTTCAAACACCCTTGACTGAAAGTTGGTGCGATAGAAAATCACCATGTCCTTGAAATCGAGGCCTTGCTCGTCTCGATGGTAAAAGATTCGATCCGCTATGTACCCAGCCTCGTCGTGTTCGCTGTAGCCCTGATAGATGACGATTTTTTCCCCTGGACCTCGATCTGACCAGAGATTCTTCTCATAGCGGTTCGTGTTGTACGCGATGACCTCGTTGGCCGCCTTTAGGATATTCGAGCGACTCCGATAATTCTGCTCAAGACGAATTACTTTTGCTCCAGAGTAGTCCCGTTCGAAGTTGAGGATATTGGTCATATTGGCGCCGCGCCAGGAGTAGATCGACTGATCCGGATCGCCCACCACGAAGAGGTTTTTACGCTCACCAGCGAGCAATTTTACCAACTGGTATTGTGCGTGATTGGTGTCCTGATACTCATCGATTAACAGGTAATGCCAGCAGTGTCGGTAGTTCGCTAATATCTCCGGCTGCTCCTCAAAGAGTTGTACAGGAAGAAAGAGGAGGTCGTCGAAATCGACCGCTTGGCATCTCTTGAGCTCACTCTGATAGCGGCGGTAAACCTCCGGAAAAAGCCTCTCTGTTGGGGTCACCAGTTCTGAATGATTGACCTCATCAGGTCCCAATAAGGCATTTTTTGCATTCGAGATCATGCTCTGCAATGCTTTTGCCTGCTTCACCATATCCTTTGCCGTCGAATCAACATCCGTGAGGCACTGCTTGATCATCTTGAGGGAGTCGTCAGCGTCGTAAATGGTAAATTGATTGCGGTAGCCAAGGAAGTGAATGGAATCACGTAGTATACGAACTCCAAGGGAGTGAAACGTGGTGATGAGCACGCGCTGTGAGGTCATCGCCTGCACGCGCTCGCGCATCTCCTGCGCCGCCTTGTTGGTAAATGTTACGGCTAAAATTTGCCTAGCGGGGATCCCTTGCTCAAGGAGATGTACGATCCGCTGAGTGACCACGCGTGTTTTTCCTGATCCTGCACCTGCGAGGACCAAAAGCGGTCCCTCTTTGTGCTCCATTGCTTCAAGCTGTTCAGTATTAAGTTCCGTCATTACAATGCTCATCGTTCTCCTTCACGATCTCCTAAATTTCCATAGCGGTGATAACTATGGCTGATGCTCACCTCTCGCAGGTAATGAAGTAGCTCGAGTCTACCGTGTTCCGCTATTGGTGCTACCGTCAAGCGACAGCACGTTCCTGCCACGCGCTCTCGAATCTCTTGGGGCGGTGTGCTCAAGTAGCGCAAGCGCTCGATCGCGCCAAGTTTTATCCGCAGCTGTAGCATCTCTTCCTCTTCACAAATTACCTGAATATCCGGCAGCTGCGTCCAGTGCCCCTCCTCTCGGAGGAAAGGAAACTCATCAGTTTGACAACTGAGCTCCACAAACGTGCCGGCAATTAGCGCTGCTGCGCAGAAGCGGTAGATGTCGAGGTGGGAATCACCTGACTGCACCCGCAGCACAACGTGGTCATGCGGCACATAGCGGAAGATGTTGTCCTGGCCAGTGACCTGAGACGGATCATGATCAACTGAGAACTCCTTCTCCATCCAGTAGGCGTAGTTTCCAACAGAGGAGTCCCAAAGCGCTTGCTCATCTTCCCGAATCAGCCTTTGCAAAATTTGCACTGACTCGGGAACCTCTTTCCGCTCAACCGGAGACTCTGTTTCTACCGCATCCATAAGTTGTGACAGGTAATTGGGTCCACCCGCTTTGGAGCCGCGACCAAAACTACTCGATTTACACCCACCGAATGGCTGGCGTCGCACTATGGCACCGGTGATTCCACGGTTAATGTAGAGGTTGCCAGCTTGGATCCCATCTAACCAGATGTCTTTTTCACGATCATCAAGGGTGTGAATGCCGCTTGTAAGTCCATAAGGGGTATCGTTAGCAATCGAGATCGCATCATTTAGGTCCTCGGCACACATCACACTGAGGTGCGGACCAAATAGTTCGGTCCGATGTGAGTAGCTTTCTCGCCGTACGCCCCAGCGAATTGCAGGACTCCATAAATTGTCGGCCAGGCGCCGTGGTTCAAGAAGCCACTCTTCTCCCTCTTCCAGCTGCGTCAATCCCTTTTCGAGCTTCTCCCCTGGAGGCAATATAATTGGATTTATTTTGGTTGCGAATTCCCAAGCGGAACCCACCTTTAGGCTCTCAGCCGCATCGGCAAGCTGCCTGCGGAAGTCGAGGTCGTTGTAGACGCCCTTCTCCAAAATCAGGAGACTGCACGCACTGCATTTCTGTCCGGAGTGACCAAAAGCCGACTGCACTGCGTCTAAAATCGCTAGATCGCGATCGGCTAGATCCGTCACGATCAGCGCATTTTTACCACCCGTTTCTGCCATAAGATGTAGGTCTGGGCGCATCGTCTGAAACAGCGTCGCGGTATCGGTCGCTCCCGTAAGAATGACTCCATTGACCCTACTATCCTTTACCAGCTTACTACCTACCGGATTGTCCTCGCAAGTGACCAGCTGCAGCAGCTCTTTCGGACACCCGGCCTCCCACATAAGCTCTGCTGTGCGACGTGCGATAAGTACCGTTTCGCGTGCTGGCTTGAAGATCACCTTGTTTCCCGTCATGAGAGCTGACACAACACTTCCAACAGGTATGGCGAGAGGAAAATTCCATGGGGGTGTCACTAGGATCACCCCTTTTGGAGACCATGTAATCCCTTTCCATGCGATGTGCTCGCCGTAATTTCTCCAGTAATACTCCGCGAAATCAATCGCCTCTGAGACCTCTACATCTGCCTCCGGCGCGGTTTTTCCGCCGTCTGCGACCATAAGAGCAATTAATTCTCCACGATGCTCACGCAGCTTCTTGGCAATCTCCACAAGTAGTGTGCAGCGATCCTCAACGCTAAGGACTTCGGCTTTTGCTGCTGTTTCAAGGACGGACTCTACCTCCCCCTCATCCAGAAGAGGATACCGATAGAGTTCGAGGCCTGGACGCGACGGATCAAATCCGATGCCCTCACCATCACCGCCATAAGTCTTTTCACGGGAGGCCTCAAGAATCTCTTCCATCCATTTGCGGTTTTGAGGAAGCGACCAATCGGTGTCGGCTTCATTGGCAAATGGCTCATCTGGGTTTAGGTGGTGAGGCGCCTGATTGCGGTCCTGTAACCTCTGTGGAGTTGACTGCACTGTTTTCATCTCACTATATGCCTGTAAAAATCGTGTTTTTTGTTGGATCCACTCGGGTGAACCCGGTTCCATCCCAAAGGAATCATGAAGAAAGTTCTCTGGTGCCGTGTTTTCATCGAGACGTCGAATCAGATACGCCACCGCGTTTTGGAATTCGTGTTCCTTTGCTGCCGGGCAATAAAGCAACATATCACCAGAAAGGTTCTGCACCACGCGGCGTATGTGATCAGCCATGCCCTCCAGCATCTCAAAACAAACCCACTGCTCAACTCCGTATTTGGCACGTAGGAGCATTGCATAAGCGATGTCGAATAGATTGTGACTCCCTATTCCTAGGTGCGCCGCTTTTGCATGCTCGCAGCCGTAGGCGACCATTCGCTTGAAGTTGGCATCGACCCCACTCTTCGTTAGGTAGGGAGTTTGCTCCCATCCATGGAGGGAGGCATCGACCTGTTCCAGTGCGAGATTTGCTCCTTTGACGATTCGGATCTTTATCGGAGCTCCACCGGAGGTGACACGCTTCTCCGCCCACTCCGTTAGTTTGCGCTGCAGCTCATACGAATCCGGTAGGTATGCCTGAAGAACAATTCCCGCTTCCGTGTCATGAAACTCAGGCTCATCAAGTACCTTCTGAAACAACTCCATGGTGAGGTGAAGGTCTTTATATTCCTCCATATCGAGATTGACGAATTTTCCCTTTCCTGCTGCCCGATAGAGCAGTCGAAGAGGTTCCGCCAGGGCATCGAGGGTTTCGTTCCATGCCAGCAAGTTAATCTGACTATAAATCGTCGATACCTTCACCGAGATGTAATCCACTTCTGGTTTAGCCAAGTCATCCAAATAAATTTTTAGACGCCTCTTAGCCTCACCCTCACCAAGTATCGCCTCGCCCAGGT
>JBFIDQ010000231.1:0-5085 GCA_041603795.1 Chlamydiales bacterium | reverse complement strand
GAAGGAAGTTGAGAATTTGCTTAACAATAGACCCCGAAAGGTGCTAAAATTTCTGACACCTATAGAGGCTTTCGAAGCGTTAAGCCAACGGTCCGAAATTGTCGCACCTCATACTTGAATCGGCGTTACATTTCTGGCTCGAAATCGACATAAAGCTCATTTCGAGCCATTAATAGGCGACATTTCGGGCTCGAACAAGGCCTCGACAATCTTAACTATTTGGTTCGCAGAGAGTTCTAGTTAGAGGTGGGCGCAGGGCAATCGCACGAAGATATCTCTTTGCTAGAGACCGGGCAGTTTTTTACGCGAAGAATCGCGAAGAGGCGAAGTTAACGCGAAGGAGTCCCTTTTTGCATCAGCAATTTTATGAGAAAGGCCCTCCCTTCGCGTTTCCTTCGCTCCTTCGCGATTCTTCGCGTAAAAAAACTGCCTAGGCTCTAGCAAAGCGATCTCTTGGTGCGATTGCCTTGGAGGTGAGCTGCAGCAGTAATTCAGTCCGAGGCCAAAGGACTCGTGGCTTGTACCGCTTCAATCACAATTTGATGATCGACGCCGCGTGAGGCGACGACGCCTTCGTTGTTGGCTAGGGTATGGCCGACTGAGAAGTCGAGTGGTTTTCCGTGGATATCAGTGACGGTGCCCCCGGCTTCGGTCACTACGAGGAGACCCGCTGCGTGGTCCCATACCTTTTCTTGGTACCCCTTTTTCGTGGGGAGGCGAAGATAGACGGAAGCATTGCCGCTGGCTACTGCCGCGTATTTGCACTGACTATCGATGCGGAAGGAGTCGCTTGTGATGCCTAGGTGCCCCGATACCTGC
The DNA here is from genome assembly GCA_041603795.1 of Chlamydiales bacterium. GTDB lineage: Bacteria > Chlamydiota > Chlamydiia > Chlamydiales > JBFIDQ01 > JBFIDQ01. Next base: position 4,266 of record JBFIDQ010000231.1, on the reverse strand, counting down.
GAGCTCCAGTCGTGAGAGCTGTGAGCCGACTCCACAGACTCGCAGAAGCGAGCCTGGCTCCATGCCACGGGTTGGCCCTGAGAGATTTTAGTTGCGTTGCCATCTTGGGTGGCTTGGCGTGTGACCCCCTCACCTTTTTTGGCTACGTAGAGAGAGCCGCCTTCGAAATTTGGGCAGCCGAGGACCCCAAACACGATTGTTCCGTCTTCGACTAGGGCGAGTGAAATGGCAAACTGGTCGTTGCGGAGGAAACCCTTGGTGCCGTCGATCGGGTCGAGAACCCAGTAGCGGGAGTGCCCCTCGGTGCTTTTCGTGCAGCGAGTGATGGCGTGCTTCCACTCCGTTTGCGTCCCTGCATTGCATTGAGCAGTGATGGCAGCGAGTATGGCTTGGACCTCCTGCTGCGGGCGCTCATCAAAGTCCTCTTCGGCGATCATTGGGATATCAGGTGCCACCTCTTCCAGAGCTCGGCTAATGAGTGCCTGTGCGCAGTAGTCTGCAATCGTCACCGGACTCCGATCGCTCTTGTCAAGGGTCTCATCAGGCTTTAGGTCCTGCTGCAGCTTGCGGCACAGGGCCGAGGCGCTTCGCACCGCATCGACAGCGGCCTGCTCAATTAAAGAGTTCATAGTTTTCCCTTAGGTACCCGTTTTCCGTCAGATAATTGATCACAATTTGCAGTCCCTCATCAGGCGTGATGTGGGTCGTGTCGATCGTGATATCGGCATCATTCGGCTCTTCGTACGGATCAGAAATTCCAGTGAACTCCTTGATTTTTCCAGCTCGCGCCTGCGCGTATAGTCCCTTACGGTCGCGTTTTTCACACTCATCAAGCGACGTCGAGACATGGACTAAGATGAATCCACCCTTGCTCGCAATCATCTCTCTCACCTCGTGACGGATGTCGTCATAGGGAGCGATTGGAGCGCAGATTGCAATGCCCCCGTTTTTGGTGACCTCTGATGCGACGTAGCCAATACGTAGAACGTTTATATTCCGATGCTCTCGAGAGAATCCGAGTTCAGACGAGAGGTGTTTGCGGACGACATCGCCATCGAGGAGGCTTACTGGACGGCCCCCCATTTCGAGTAGCTTGGCTTGGATTGCGTGAGCCAAGGTTGATTTTCCAGAGCCAGAGAGTCCAGTAAAGAACAGTGTGAATCCCTGTAGATGCCGCGGAGGGTGTGTCTTGCGCAACTCCGTAATCACATCCGGGTAGGAAAACCACTGCGGCACCGTGGTGCCTTCTGCAAGACAGCGACGTAGCTCCGTTCCCGATAGTTTCAATCCCTGCTTGCCCTCGGGTACCTCCTTATGCAGCACGTACTTGTCGTGGTCCTCCAAGTAGACCACCTCTTCGAATGGAACCACCTCGATTTCAAGTTCCTTACCATGCTGCTTAAGTAGGTCATGCGCCTCATACGGACTGTAAAACGGTACGCCGTTGGATGGAATGCTCGGACCCGCGTGGTCTCGACCCACAATGAAGTGCGTGCATCCATAGTTTTTACGTATGATGGCGTGCCATAGCGCCTCGCGCGGACCCGCCATTCTCATGGCGAGTGGTAGCAGTGCTAGGTCCACGTTTTTTTCCGGATAGTGGTTGAGAAGATGCTGGTAGCAGCGTACCCGTGTGAAGTGATCGATGTCACCTGGACGCGTCTGTCCCACCACTGGGTGAAGTAGAATCGAAGCATTGATGTCACGTGCCGCACGAGCCGTCAGCTCCTGGTGTGCGCGGTGCATAGGGTTACGTGTTTGGAAGGCGACTACACGAGATACGCCTTTATCAGCGAATCGCTTTCTCAGTTCAGTAGGCGTAAGGCGAAGGGACGGAAAGTCGTAGTGCTTGGGGAGTTCTAATCCCTCCAGCTTCCCTCCTAAGTACACCTCTTGTGTGTTTCTCAGTAGAGTAAATACTCCAGGGTGTTCCGGATTGGTCGTTCCAAAAACACAATTTGCCTCGTACTCCTTATCCGGCGTCCACTTATTCTCGATGGTGAGAATTGCTAGGATCACCCCCTGTTCGCATCGCAGTGCAATTTTATCCCCCTCAGAGAGACCCTCTGCAAATTCAGGAGTGACATCTAATGTAATAGGGATCGGCCACAATACATTGCTGGGTAGGCGTGAGGTCTCTAGAACGGCCTCGTACTCTATTTTGGTTAGGAAGCCCGTGAGCGGAGAAAATCCACCATTGAGGAGGAGCTCTAGGTCACATGTCTGACGAGGTGATAAGTTCCACGAAGGGAAATTAGTGGCTGCATGTTTTAGGGTGGCTGCTGTCTCGTCGTCCACCAATAGATTCTCAATGGTTTCTTTTCCATGAGCTTTACGTAAAGTTCCAGTCATAAACCTCTGTCCTTCATTTATGCGACCCGATAGGGTCTGTTATTTCGAATTGTATCAAAATATTATTTAATAAATAGCGTTGTAGGTGTCCTTGGCTACCAAGGATTTACGCAAGTGAGACTTCAAGATCCTGAAGGTGGCGCATCTCATCGCGGTAGCGAGCGGCCTCCTCAAATTGGAGGTTCTTGGCAGCTTCTTTCATCTTGAGGGCAGTATCGGCAATGCGATTGCGGATCTCCTCCACTGTGAGGTATTCTGCATGACCCTCAGCAACCCGATCGCTGCGATCATGGACACTTTCCAGCTGCGATGCAAAGAGTGTGCTTCTGTTTTTTTGTATGGAGTGCGGAGTGATTCCGTGCTTCTGATTGTAGGCGTTCTGTTTTATGCGGCGTTCATTCGTGATTGTGGTCGCTTCACGGATCGATTTGGTTTCTTTGTCAGCGTAGAGCACCACACGACCTCTTTCATTGCGTGCGGCACGCCCAAAGGTTTGTATGAGCGCTGTCGTACTGCGTAAAAACCCTTCCTTGTCGGCATCTAAAATGAGCACCAGAGAGACCTCCGGTAGATCGAGTCCCTCGCGAAGAAGATTAATCCCCACAAGGACGTCAAACGTTCCCATTCGCAAATCGTGAAGGATCTCTACCCGTTCCATTGTTGGGATGTCGGAGTGGAGGTATTTTGCCTTTACCCCTACTTCCTCTAGATACTTAGAAAGCTCCTCCGCGAGGCGCTTGGTTAGAGTCGTGACCAGCACCCGGTGTCCTTTAACAATTTCTGAGCGAATCTCATCTAGGGCGTCATCGACCTGACCCGTAGCAGGTCGTCGATCGATTACTGGGTCTAGCAGTCCAGTGGGACGGATCACCTGCTGAACAATTTCCCCTGATGTCTCCTCGAGTTCCCATGGAGAGGGAGTTGCTGAGACATAAATGACCTGACGCATTCGTTGGTAGAATTCGTCAAACTTGAGGGGTCTGTTGTCATAAGCGCTCGGTAGGCGAAAGCCGTATTCCACAAGCGACTCTTTTCTCGCTCGATCTCCGTTATACATCGCGCGGATCTGCGGCATGGTTTGATGCGACTCATCGATGACGAGGAGAAAGTCATCCGGAAAGTAGTCCATTAAGTTAGGTGGTGGCACCCCCTCAGAGCGGTCACTGAAGTGCCTCGAGTAGTTTTCGATTCCCTTGCAGAATCCCAACTCCTTGATCATTTCCAGGTCGTATAGCGTGCGTTGCGAAAGGCGCTGGTATTCAGCAATTTTGTCGTTATTCTTGAGGAGATCCAGCTGGCTGTTGAGCTCATCACGTATCGACTCAATTGCTTTTTCGCGTACCGCCTCTGGAGTCACATGGTGGGAGCCGGGATAGAGCTTGGTCTGCGTAAGAGTGGCCAGGCATTTGCCCGTAAGTGGATCTATTTCACTCAAGCGTTCCAGCTCATCACCGAAGAACTCTAGGCGATAGCCCTTATCTGACTGATACGCTGGTACAAGTTCTAGCAGGTCACCTCGCACCCGAAAGGAGCCCCGTGTGAGGTCGTAGTCGTTACGCTTGTAGTGCATCTCCACCAAGCTCAGTAGCAGGTCATCGCGCCGGTATTCCTTTCCAACCTGGAGATCGAGAGCCATCCCCTGAAAAAACTCGGGAGATCCCAAGCCGTAGATGCAGGAAACCGATGCCACGATGATCACATCGTCGCGCTCCAACAGGGACTTTGTTGCGTTGAGCCGTAGGCGATCAATTTGATCATTGATCGCCATGTCTTTTTCGATATAGGTATCTGTCCGCGCAATATACGCCTCCGGCTGGTAGTAGTCGTAGTAGCTAACGAAGTACTCCACAGCGTTGTGTGGAAAGAACTCCTTGAACTCCTGATAGAGTTGCGCCGCCAGAGTCTTATTGTGGG
>JBFIDQ010000230.1:0-5095 GCA_041603795.1 Chlamydiales bacterium | reverse complement strand
ATGATGACGGGGAGAAAGTATCCAACCGATTTCAATATGATGTCCTCGGTAGAGTGTCGGGGGAAACGGACCGCCATGGCGAGACCACCATCCACTACTACGATGGGGTCGGGAGGCGGATAGAAAGCAGTCTACCGGGACTTCCGGATTCGAACGGCAAACTGGTCTTCTTCTCGCAAAAATGGAGCTACGATTGCTGCGATAATTTGAAGTCGTATACGGATCTTAATGGCGAAACGACGGGGTATGAGGTCAATGCAAGGGGACAAGTGACCCGTGTTTCTTATCCGGATGGAACGGAAGAAACCAAGGAGTACTCCCTCAGTGGACTTGTCATCAGAAGGGTGTCGCGCCTCGGCTTGGTGGAGCTGTTTGAGTATGATGCATTCAAGAGGCCAATCCAACGGATACTTGAGGACGCTGCAGGTGCAGTTTTAGGGGAAGAGACGAAGTCTTATGACGCCTTTGGTGAGGTGGGGTCGGTTGACCCCGCTGGGACGTGTACGATCCACCGCTTTGATGAGGCGGGTCGTCTCTCTATGCAAGTGGTTCAGGGGACAATCGGCGATCGTCGAGTGACTCGCTACCGCTATGACGCACTTGGCCTTTTAAAGCTGACTTTGGCGGAGGCCGATCATCACCAAGTGATCGAGAGCAAGCGCTCTTACGACAACGTGGGTCGCGTCATTTTTGAGTCAAAGGGAAATGGAGAGGGAGCCCTCTGCTATCGCTATGACATCAACGGAAATTTGCTTGAGACGGCCGTAGAGAGAGGAGAGAATGAGTGGGAGTTTACATCCACTATGTACGATTCACATGGCCGCCCGGTGGTGATGACGAATGGTGCGGGAGAAACCTCACGATATCTCTACGAGGAAGTGATCAATGAACAGGGGCAACGGGTCGAGAAGAAGACGGCTTTTGATCCAATGGGAAATCAGTCAATTGAATGGCTGGATGCCCATCGAAGAGTAGTCAAACGTGAGTTTCGTGATGCGTTTGGTCAGTTGCTACAGAGTACCCAGTTTGAATATGACGCAAAGGGAAACTCGTTGCGGGAGGTTCATGCGGTCATCGATACGGCGAGTGGACGTGAACTGCGAAGCTGGACGTTGGAGTGGAAGAGGGGGCTGGGTGGTCGCGTAGATGCGATCATTGAGGAATCGGATAAGCAAACGGAACATATCTACAATGGCAAAGGTCAGCTTCAGGAGGTGCGTAAGCCGAATGGGGTGAGCCTCTACTACACGTATGATGCATTTGGCAATGTTGAGGAATTGACCTCTTCCGACAAAACGGTGCATCACACCTACCGCTATGATCTTGCAGGGAACATTGTTGCGACGGAGTTGGGGGAGCGCCAGATCGGACTAGATGGATTGGTCCATGCGGAAGAATTTGGCAATGGGCTTACCATTCGTAGTGAATACGATTTTATCGGACGCCGAACGGTTCTTCATCCTCATTTGAATGACCCTATTGAGTACACGTATGATTTGCATGGATTGAAAGCTATACGTGACGCGGACGATGAAGAGCCTTGGTGCTATCGTGTAGTGGAGCGGGACAAGCAGGGTCGTGCGATGAAGGTGCAGCAGGTCGGTAACGCAGGCGTTATTGCCTCGAAATTCGATGGGGCTGGACGCCTACTTAGCCAAATTTCGCCGCAGCTACGGGAGTCACTTTCCTATGATGAGACGGGACGTCTCCTTCTTTTGGAAGATCAGGCCCAGGGTGATGTTGCCTACGAATACGACGCTCTTGGTCAGGTGCAAACTGAATCTGGTTGCTTCCATGATACCTACCAACACGACTCTCTTCACAATCGTCTAGCACGTAATCAATGTGACTCCGAAGTGTCACCTCGGAATCTGCCCAAAAAATCACCTCGGTGTGAGTTTGATTACGATGAAAATGGGAACATGGTGAGGTGTCACTCTGACCAAGGCGCCTGGCAGTTTACTTACGATGCTCTTGATAGGCTGATCGAGGTCCGTAGGGACGGTGAGCTTGTGTCCCTCTATCGCTATGATGGATTTCATCGACGCATAACGAAGGAGCTTCCGTCCGGGGAGCGAATTGACTATCTGTACGATGGCGATCGTGAAATTGGTGCCTTTGCTGATGGACGCGCACTCGAATTTAGGATCCTGGCAAACCAAGGGGGGCCTGAGCGGGGAGCTACTGTTGCTATTGAGATAGGAGAATCCCTGTACGCGCCCCTGCACAATTACCGGGGGGATATCACGGGTCTTGTGGATGCGGACACGGGAGAGGTTATTTCAAGGCGGGCCTACAGTGCCTTTGGCGAGGTGAAGAAGAGTGGTGATGTTCACTCGTCTTGGGGATTCCAGTCGAAACGATCTGATCCGGAAACGGGATTCATCTACTTCGGTCGACGCTACTACGATCCAGAAATGGGTCGTTGGATTTCTCCTGATCCAACCGGATTTGAAGATGGTCCGAATCTCTATGCGTTTGTCAAAAATAATCCGGTTACACAATACGATGCTTTCGGTCTCGCTACCGAAGGAGGTCCTTCTCTTTGGTCCAGAATAAAATCTGGTTTCAAGAGCACGTTTCGGCCGGGTTCGAGAAGTAGGGGACACTGGAAGACAAGTGACAAAAATCGCCTTACGGCGAGCTCCTCATTTGCTGCCGACCGCCCTTTCAATTTTCATTTGGGTGAGGAAGAGTTGAACACGAATGTCCACCTCGGAGCAGCTCATGGAATTAACACGACGGTGGAGGGAGCCTTCAACTTTGCCAATTTGGTAAAGGACGCGTATGGGGGGGCAAACGTCAGATGTACTGCCGATCCTACCAATGGATCGTTTATAAAGGACCTTCCTAAGGCCATTCCGGCGCTATTTGGCTTTGGGCATGAAGGCGTTGTTCAGATGGCGGAACGATTGACGGGAAGTGTACGGCAGATGACGGATCCAAAGGGAGTACATATTGAGCATACCTTCAGTGGCGGGTGTACATCGCTGCAATTGGCAGCAGCGCTGATGGCAAAAGAGGACAGGCAAAGAATCATTGCTCACTGTTTTGCCCCACCGCTGCCGCTTAAGAAAGACTTGTTTGGTGGGGTCTACAACTACGCAAACGCTACTGACCCAATCACCTCAGTTGGTCGTGTTGAGCGCTACTTCAACCCAAAGGACTACAACTTTGAGGTAATCGGCGGGGGTAAAAGCGTGAAGGACATGAGTCAGCATTGCTTTAAGGGGTCTCCTTATCACAGAAAATTATTACAAGTTGCGGAGCATAATATGAGTAAATACGGAAGGGTAAAATAATGCGCAGATCGATATTTTTAACGTTGTTTGGTTGCCTCTGTTTGATGAGCTGTGGAGATGCCGTGTCAGATCATAATCGAGAACTAGATCGTGTCGTTGCCCCTGTCGCCAAGGCTGTCGCGGAGGATGAAAACCTTCGGATCACTGGATCCGGCGGCAAAATGATGGACGAGGTTGAGGAAATTAACTTCTGGTTCAATGCGGCAAGGCGTGCAGATAGGGACGAGGCGCGTCGCCTGTATGTGCGTATTGTTGAACGCTTCCGCGCGGCAGTTAATGAAGATGAGCCTCTTAGGCCCCATCTCGCAGAATTTCCATTTCCTGCTACACGTTTTGATATTTTCATAACGTTTGAAGATGAAAGTGGCGATTTTCAGAAGGAGGGAGCCGTGGCTGGAGTCTCCATGATCAAGGGAGCTTTGCACTTTACGGTCTATGATCCGGAAACCGAGCGACTAACGCAGCTAGGTGACCACGAGCCCTACGAGGAAGCCCTTCGTACCGTTCAGGCTGAGCAGTAGGTGGTGCTGGGGGCTTCTTTGCTGCGGCAGCAGCGCCGGCGAATCGCTATACCTCGAGCGTTCAACCGGTGGCCAGCTAGCTGCTCTGCGGAAAACCAAAGCCACCCAAATTGCCAAGGGTCCTCCGGCGCTGCTCCCGCAGCGCTGATTTCATGACCCCTATACCCCAGGTTCCGGCTGCGCCTCCGCCTGGGGCTAGGTGCCGCTGCCGCAGCAAAGAAGCCCCCAGCACCTCCCAAAGGCCCAGCTGCAGCTGCAAGCTGGAAGCCTGTCCCATGATAGACGTGGCTTTTCGAGAAGAAAAATCAACTCCAGTTTGCGTTACACACACGGATCTGTAAGCACTTGCAAGTTATAGAACACCCGAATAGTATTTACGGTCAAACCGCTATTTTTAAGCGAAAATCATTAGAGAAGTAACTATGACCCCGACTGAAACCCATTCGAATAGCATCGACAACAGCTGGACCTCGCCTGCAGGGCAGGCGAGCACGCACGGCTCCTCTTCATCTCGGGGGTTTTGTAAAGCACGCCGCTTGCCCACTTCCGCTTCTCAGGATAAGCCTTGGGATAGATTCATGGGAAAGTTAACAAGCGTTTTGCGTTGGTCTACGCTATTTGCACTGCCTGCGAGTGCCACGGCATGGTGCCCCGACGGCCAGGGCTCTACGAGCGAAATAAATTACTATTTTACAGGACCAAAAAACCAAAGCGACCCGACAGATTGCGGCGGAATTTATCGCTACGGGGCGACGGGTGGTTTCGCGCCCGTAGCCGTCGAATCGTTTAAGGGAGCCTTAGCGGAACAAAATACCGTTGAGGTACCCTCACCTCCTAAGGCAGAAGAATTCAAATCTTTTGCTTGTAGCGGATGCTTTACTGACTCTTGCGACGACGAGTGGAGCATATACGTGGGCCAAAATGAGTGGTGCGAAGCAGCGTCGGATCCGGAGTATTTCAAAACCGCCTGTGGTGTGGCACGTAAGGTTAAGTGGGTAAAGCCGGATGAAACATGTAATGATTTTGATTCGAGCGATAAAGCAGCCCTTGGGATTGGCATTGGGGGTGCCATCATAATAGCCTGTCTTTTAGCGGCCTGTCTAAAATCGGAGTTAGAGATGCGCCCCCGCGAGGAGCCCGAGCAGATTGGCAGCGATGTTGAAGAGCCCGAGCAGGTCCAAGGCCACCTTGTTCATGAAAGTGAATTTTCAAATGAGCCCACCACACCTCCGTCCTCGCCACCATCTTCTGTGGCAAGCTACATCATCAACT
>JBFIDQ010000229.1:0-5162 GCA_041603795.1 Chlamydiales bacterium | reverse complement strand
GAGAGGCCGCAGAGTCGCGCGGAGGGAGCTTCACCGCTTTCCACAATCTCCTACATATGGAAACTAAAGCCCATGGAAAGTCTGTTGGTAGATTGTAGGTAGCGGTGAAGCTCCCTCTGCGCGACTCTGCGGCCTCTCCGCCTCTGCGTTTAAATAATCGCCATAATGCAATTGCCTGGGGCGCTTGGATTGTCATCCGATCTTGAGGATGTATTCCCAGCTGCTCCCGCAGCTGGGAATACATCCTCGTGCTAGCTACGCCTTCGTCAAGCGCAGCTCACCTTCTGCCTTAGCTTCCTCTCGCCTGTGGAAGAAAAGCATGACTGGGCAAGCAATAAAGAGTGATGAGATTGTTCCGAACAAGACACCCATTAGCATGATGAACGAGAAGGCAAAGATCGACTGTCCGCCTAGTAGAACGAGGGACAGCAGAACGAGAGCTGTTGTTCCCGACGTCATAACCGTACGGCTTAGAGTTACATTCAACGCATGCAACACAACCTCTCTGGTGCTTGCCTTCCGCATCAACCTAGAGTCCTCACGAATTCGGTCGAAAATCACGATCGTGGCATTGAGTGAATACCCGATAATCGTCATCAGCGCACCTACGATTTCCATTGTGATCTGCAGTGGGACACCTCCTGCGTGGAGAAGGGCAAGGATTCCCATGCTAATGGCCACGTCATGAGAGAGCGCAACAATTGCCGCGATCGCAAACTTGAATTCGAAACGAATCGTGATGTAGACCAAGATTGCTAGCATTGCACAGCCTAGAGCGACCATCGCATTGTTTCGCATCGCGTCAGAAAACTGTCCACTCATCGCCGACCAATTTTGATCCAAGGTCTCCTTTTGAGCCTCTTTTATGTCGAGTCCACCGTGCTCAAGAGTATCCACCACCCAATTAAGCTTAGGAATTGCCAAGTAGCCGTAGGCAAACTCACCTTCTGCGAGCCGCTCCTCCATTGCATACCAGGGCCGTCCCTCCTGCTCCATGCTAGGTCCAAACTGAATATTGAGCTGGTTCGGTCTATTGAGCTTCTTAACCTGGAAGTCGGTGGTCACTGCCTCGTTTGCCAAGAGAGCTTCCGTAGCTGCCGCCCGGAAATCCATTCCCGACTCATCGTCCTGCAGTTCCACATTGAGCGAGTAGCCCCCTGTAAACTCCAAGCCTAAGATGGTCTCCTGATTCTTTAGCAAGGTAAAGCCACCTAGAGAAATCAGGATCACGGAAGCCACTGCCACGTATTTGGTTTTGCTCAAGAAGTCGAAGTTCGTCTGGCCTATCCAGTCGCGCATCTTCAGTTCCTTGTTCTTGGGATTTTGCACCCATCCAGCGAAGAAGTAGCGTGTCACGAAGAGAGCAGTGAACATCGAAGAGGCGATACCAATAATTAGTGTGACCGCGAAGCCTTTGATCGGTCCGGCGTCAAACTGTAGCAAGATGAGTGCTGCCATGATCGTTGTGATGTTGGAGTCGACAATCGCCGAGAACGCCTTACGGTAGCCCGTTTGAATCGCAGAAGCGATCCGTCCCGACTGCCTGAACTCCTCTCGAATCCGCTCGAAGACCAAGACATTGGCGTCGACCGCCATTCCCACTGTCAGGATAATACCGGCGAGTCCAGGCAGGGTAAGTGCAGCATCAAGATTCTGCAACACGCCCCACATGATCAGTAGGTTCAGCAGCACCGCGATTGCCGCAATAACCCCCGCAAAGTGGTAGTAGCCGGTCATAGCAGCCACGACGAGGACGAGGCCAATCATCGTTGCATAGAGTCCCTTTGCACGTTCCGCCTGCCCCAAATCAGCCGAGATATTGGTCTCTGACAAAATCTTCGGTGTAAAACTTAGTGAGCCCGCTTTTAAGTCGGCTGCAAGACGATTCACATCACGCTGCGAGAAGCTTCCACTGATGATGCCGCCGTCGCTTAGAGGAGCCACCAGGTTCGGTGCGCTAATGATCTGACCGTTCAAAATCACAGCCATGCGCCATCCACGGCCTCCAGAGACCGTCTCTTTCGCCGTTCCAGCGATTCTCTCTTCCGCAAATTGCGCCGTCCAAGCGTAAAAATCATTCCGCGGATTGCCACTGCGCTCGCTCGACGCGTAGGATCGCGCCACTCCAAACTGGAGAATATTTCCCTTAGTTGGGTCATATCCCGCACTTACCGACTCAAGGCTCGACCCCTCCAGAGCGTAGTTGCGGAAAACAAGCATCAACGGGTGTGCAGCACCCTGCCACTCCCCTGGCTCATCACCGCGCCAGAGAGCTACCATCGAAACTGTATCGTCGAACTCGTGACTCCACTCTGTTTGCTTAGGCGGAGCAAAACGCAATCCCGCTTCAAACAAAAGTTTCGCATGAGGCGTCTGCGGTCGGAACGTCCCCGCACCTTCCGGATCGCCCCCCAGGTTCTCGTATGCGATCTGATTCAAGCTTTCCGCATCGCGTTGGTTGGTCACCACAGCCTTATTCCAAACCTCCTGCAGGAAGCGTTGGGTTGCCTGTGCGAGGGCCGGATTGTAGCGACCAAATTTTTCATTGACCATATGGAAGGTCATTGTTGATCCCTGAATTAACTCAGAAGCGGACAGCCCCTGCGATCCAGGAAACTCGAGAAGAATGTGGCTATTTTCAATACGAATCGTCTGCTCCGATACACCCATCTTGTTGATGCGTGTGAAGAGCTCGTTGACCGCCTGATTGAGATCCGCTGGATCTGTTACCGGTCGATTATTCTGATCGAGAAGTCCAATGCGTACCGTTTTACCGCCAGATAGATCAAGACCCCATTTCAGGATCTTGCGATCGTCTCCGCGTAGGTATTTCCTAGTGCTCAACTTCAAATTGGCCCAGTACGGATTTTCCGCTACCGGAGGAACTGTCAATTTTTCAGCGTCATCTAGAGCGACCTGAACCCGATCGTACTCATCCTTCCACTTCAAAAGGTCCTCATGAATCGCGTTATCGATCCTATTTGCGGTATGCAGACGCTGCTCAAGATTCGTCAGCTCAAGAACCGCCCAGCGGCGACTTCCATGGACTGAAAACGTCTCACGCGTCGCATTCAAAACATTTAGTGCGTAATCAGGTAGCTCAAAGATGTAGTCACGGCGATGAGCTGGGTCCATCTGATAAGATGCGCCCGAGTAGCCAATGAATCCGTTATTTTGCAGAAGCGTCTGCAGTTTGGCGAAGTCTTCTAGGAAGAGTTCCGCGTCAGCTGACTCACGATGTTCCTGATACTTCTCTACAATACGGTCGAGGCCTCGTGCAATCACGTAGATCGAGCTGCGCTGAAAACCCTCTCGTGGCGCCACAGCACTCGCTGATGGAGCGTAGATCATGAGTCCGAGCTTATTTTCCGAAGCAGACAGAGCGCCATAAGTTTCTTGGTCCCAAACGGGGAAACTTTCCCGAGATAGATCGCTGTGCTTTGGATGCCATGAGCCAAGGAGGTACTCTTCCAGTTGCCTCGTCTGCTGCTGGGCTACCGCGCCCAGATCGAGGGCGAGAAGACTTGAGCTATTGGTCAGCTGATTAAAAGCGACGACATAGCCCTCGCCTTTCGGATTAATTGCCTCATCGGTTTGGCGGGAGACCCGCGCCAGCTCGTCGATGACCCGCTGATCGAGTTGCTCCCATTGGAGTGAGGCGCTTTCGCTTAACGCAGAGCCCTCCTCCGCCGTCACAATGTCCTCATAGAGATTCAAGGTAAGAACATCATTCGACCAGTCAATTGTTAAACTTTCCACGTAAGGGTTACGTCCCTCCAGTGAAAGAGTCTGAATTCCTTCCACCTCCGGTGTCTCCGCTAAAATCTGTTGGAGCGAAGCTTCCGTAAGTGAATCCATTCCAGCAGAGAAACGGGTCACATTTTGTCGCACGATTTGCGTCGCCTCTTTCACCATTTCCAGCTGATCAGCTAGATCATCGATGACCTCTGCCTGTCCGGCATCGAGGAAGCCCTGTTTTTCTTTGACCCCGATCTGGTCATTTACCAGCTTATCTCTACGAGATTTAAGGGTACTGCTAGCAGTCTCAAATCGAGAAATTAACTGATGGATGCGCCCCTCGCGATTCCCCTCACCACTCTGTGTAAAGCTTGCGTAGAGCCTCTGTGCGAGTGCGGAATCTAGTCCAAACACCTTCTCCAAATCGACGATCTCTCGGGACAGCGCCACAAGGGCATCCGTCTGCGATGAATTGGTACCATCTTGCGTAACGAATTCAACCAGGCGCCCATTTCGACTCGAGCTGCCCAGGTTAAGAGCGACCTGCATCACCCGATCGTTAATAAGCTCCCTGTAAAACGGTGCTACCTCGCCATTCTCTTCCTTCCATGTGAAGGTAAATAGGCTATCGATTTGCTCCTCAGGAAGGTGAACAGCCACACGGCGCTGTACGTAGACCTCCCGTAGTGGGTCCGTTCCCTGCTGCGGGCTCACACCCAGCTGTGCGGGTGCAAAAGGAATTAGCGGCCCTGCCTTCTGCAGGTAGAAGCGAAACTGGTCTGCATCTTTTTGCTCCTGAAAGGAAACCAACACCAAGCTAGGGTTGTTTTCTACCAATCCAATCGATGTCGCTCGCGCTCCGATATGGTTGCAAAAACTGTCCAACCAAGAAGTAGCTTGCTCTTCCAGACTGTTCACACGCGAGACGATCTCTTGCGCGATTTCCCTAGCAGCAATTTCATCTACAGGGTCCTTAAGAGGCTTGCTGTAATAAAAAATCGTAGGGAAGATGTTGAACAGAGTAATAAAAATGACCATTGCAATCAGTGCAAATTGCCAGGGCTTCCGCTTTTCCATGAGTATCTCTCGCCGTTTACAGAGGAATTCTTAGAGGAAACCATACCAGAGTCACCCCCATTCTGTCTACGGTCGCCAGAATTCAAATTTTATCACTATTACGACAGACGTGTGAAATTCGTACTTTTTCTTGGTTTTTTTCCACAGATCTGGCAAAATCTCTTTCTGAAGACTATTGCTTTTTTGAAACACCAGACAACTATTAAAGGAAAGATAGACATGTCAACCACTAAACCCCAGGACTTTGGAAAACTTCGTTCGTTTTTCTGGCCCGTACATGGTTTTGAGCTGAAAAAAGTGCTCCCCATGTTTTTTATGCTTTTTTGCATCAACTTCAACTACACGGT
>JBFIDQ010000228.1:0-5191 GCA_041603795.1 Chlamydiales bacterium | reverse complement strand
TAAATGGGATGTCCTTTATTACAAATGTAACTATCCTTTTACCTCCGATAGAACCATCATTGAAGTAAATAGTTTCTTCATTGCCATTTATAACTGTGCAAAATCTTTTAAAAGCACCTAATGAATTTCACTAGGCGAAACTGATGCGATAGAACGCATCTCGCAGCCTATTTTGCTGACGGACTCAACTTACTTCCCTGTTCTGCCGATAACGGTGGAGATGAAGCAGGAGGCTACCTATGCTCCTTCGTAGAGCTGTTCATTCTATTGCATTACTAGGTCTGGTTTTGGTGACGACAAGCGCCAATCAGCACCTGCAGACAAGCGCCGACCCCGTGAGCCAGGAACTATTGCTGGAACTTGGCGGGGAAAAGGTGAGCGTCCTACTTGACGGTGAGGGTGTTGAATTTGAGAAGTCCCCAGAAGGTCATCTCACCTATTTAAGCTTTTTTCGACTCAATCGATTGGTGAAGCTGTGGTTTCATCCTCATAGTGATATGGATTTTAAGGAAAAGGTGTCGCTCTCTAAGCGCTTTCAGCTGGCTGATGGTCGCTGGCTATTACATGGACCTCAACGCGCCTATGATCGGTTTGGTGAGCTTTTGTGGGAGGCCAATTGGATGGAAGGGAGGCTTCATGGAGCGCAGAGGGTGTTGAGTGAATTCCATGTCCTTCGAGAGGAGCGTCACTTTGATCAGGGGTACCCCGTAGGTGAGTGGAAACTCTTCTACGATGGTGGGGAGTTAGCCTCACAGACGACTTTTCCTGACAGTAAAAAAGCCTGGAAAAAAACATTCGAACGAGGGTCTGAGCCAAAGGCAAGCTTGTACTTTATGGATTATGTGAATCCTCTCTCGGGGAAGGAAACTTGGTACAGTCCAGATGGCTACAAGCAGAAGGAGCAAGTACTCGTTTTTCGAAGCGATGGGAAGACTTATCACGTAGAGGAAAGTGGAGAAGTTCGTTATTTTGATATCTACGGTAACGTGGTGAGGACGATATTGGTGGCAGATGGGGAAGGGAGTGATACCAATGACTTTACGACTATGGGAAGTCGCTATCGCCGCACACTAGAGTGGCGGGCAGGACATCCATATAAAACAGAGGTCACTGCCCTACCCAGTCACCAGAATTAGCTACTGCACGCTATCTTAGTGGCCTGCGTGCGTACTACCGGTAGAATAAGCCGGGTGGGGTACTTTTCACCGATATACACCTTGTTTTTTGTCACCGACGGTGCCAGTTCGCCATTGATGAAGAGCTGGTGCAGAGCTTTCTCTGATCGTGGGTAGTTGGCGCTGCTAATTGACACGCGAATGCGGTGCCCTCGACCAAATACCATGCTTGTTGACCAAAGATCTACCTCCACTTCAACAGGTTCACCCTTGATGAGCGTGCTTTTCTTTTCTTCTGTGAGCAAATTGTCCAAGTGCGTGATTCCGTCGCAAATGAGAATGCTACGGCCATCAGGATAGACATCCGTGAGGCGCACCACAACATCCGTGTCCAGTTGCTCAGACGAGAAGAACACGTTCGCTACCAGACGACCTGTAACTTCGATGTCCTCATGAAGAGGGCGAGACGTAAATACGATTACATCACTACGCTCTTCTAATGGACGTTGGTCCTTTGGACCTGCTTCGAGAAAGAGATTGCGACCACCGATTGTGGGGGTTGGATTGTCTCGATCATAAATATAGGTGAAGGTTGTATCCCCGGTAGCTGCTTCTCCCTCAATGAGCTCCATATCAGAGTTTAAAAACCACTCCGTTTGCTCCGCAGGCACCGGCCACTGATCCGCTGTCTTCCAAATATTACCCTTGGATGGTGCTCCATCAAATGGCCCCATTACGTAATAGGTAACGGCCGGCATCGTCTCGATTTCGTTGTGCTCGCCCTTTAGATTGGCAGCAAACCAAGCCTTGGCAAGGTAATCATCGGGAAGCTTTTCCGAGGCCGTAGGAAGGACAAAATCGCCAAACTTACGAAAGTCGAGTGCGCTGTCGTGATGCCAAGGTCCCATGATTAACTTTTGCTTATTCTTAGCGTTGGGTCCGCCTCGCTCTTGTCGTGATACAAACGCATCAATAGTTCCTTGCGAGAACGTGTCAAACCAGCCACCGTAGTGAATAGCAGGAGCATTGATCTTTTCAGCTTTGGCGATCGAATCAACGTGTTCCCAAAGGGGGTCGCCCTTGTATTGGGTGTGCGCGTGGAGCAGAGCCATCACGTCGCTGTTTTCACTATGATCACCCAGCCAACCTTCGATTTGTACCTTGCGAAGTTGGCCACCGGGAAAAATGGCGTGGTGGTAGAGGCTAGGGGCTCCAAGAGAGATGTACTGACACTTGAGGGCATCCGATGCCGAGGGGGCCATCAGCAGTTGGGTAATGCCTAGCGCAGATTTGCCAACGGTGCCAATTTTTCCATTGCAGAAGTCCTGCTCTACCAACCAGTCAAGGGTGTCGCTGCCATCAGACTCTGCCGTAAGATAAGGAACAGACACGCCTTCAGCGTCTACGACGTTACGCGCGTCCTGCACGGCAACGACGTAACCCCACTCCGCCATGGGAGCGTAAATCGGATTACTGACAGGGCGACTTCTAGGCGTCCTAACGAGAATAACGGGAAGAGGCTTCCCGTCCCAGTTCTTGGGAAAAAAGAGGTCCATGGGAAGCTCGATGTCGTCGCTCATCGGAACCCACTCCGTACGGGAGGGGGTAATTTCCCCTGTGAGTCCGTGGAAGGTTAGGACGAGTCCGAGTAGTAAAAGCAAGTTACGCATAAGACCTCTCTTTTATTAAATCTGATTCAAAAAAATAACAGTTAAGCTTTCGCGGCTCGTGCACAAAGGCGCGCTTTGGTGCGGCTAGCTTTGTTCTTCTTGTAAATACCGCGCTTCACGCCCTTATCCATTAAGCTGTAAAGCTTGCTGAGGTTGGCTGTTACGTCTTCAGCTTTACCCGCTTTTAGACTCGTCTCGAAGTTACGAGTAATCGTACGCACCTCTGATTTAAATCCGCGGTTAATGTCCCTACGCGTTACATTCTGAATGTCCCTCTTTAGGGCTGTAGGCTTCTTTGTCTTTTTGTCTTTATCTGCCATGGTTCCTCTCCATTGAAAAGAGCAACATTATAAGAGTTCTGGGGCATTCCGTCAAATAGTCTTATTACGTTCAAAGCAGCAAAAAATTTACAAAAACGTGGAAATCTTGGAAGATGAGGTAGCAAGGAATCAATAGCATGCATCGTAATCCTGTCTGGATCGGATTTTTAACCATAATCGCCATCATTACTGCCTGGTTCATTACGCAGGCGGTCGATGATTTGATTGACTACCAAGCGCTGAGCAAGCAGACGCCTGTGGATCAGGTGGCATGGGAGGTGAAAAAGCTTAGTGAGAGTCACTATGTTCCACGAGCCACCTACAATTTCTATGTTGAGGGTGATTCATTCAATTCCTCGACGACACTTGATTTGCGCTCCTTTCGCAATGAGTATGGCGTAAGAGAGGATATCAAGAAGTTAAGGGAGCGAGAGTGGAATGTTTGGTACGATCCAGATAATCCAAGTCACTCCGCCCTAGACAAATGGTTTCCGCTATCTTCGGCCCTTTCTGGCGGCTTTATGCTCGCCATCTTTTTATATTTTATTTGGCTGGGACGTTACGTTACAAGGCGCGCAGGGGAGTAATTCTATTATGGAAACAGTAGTGCTGCGATGCGGGGATCTGGAGGCCACTTTACTTCCCGGCATGGGAATGAATATGGCTAGCTATCGACGTGGCGATATAGAGGTGATTGATCAGTCAACACGGGGTCTTTTCGAAGAAAGGTATGCTGGATTGGGAGCTCTTATTGGCCCCCACTTTCATCGGCGTCCCGAAGCAATTATTCCCCCGATAAAAGACGACTCCCTCTTTCCTCATGTTCAAAGAGTTAAAGCAAACGGAGTGAAGGAACCATTTTCCCACGGTATTGCTCGCTACGCGCCTTGGGCGACAGTAGAATCCAATGAGACATCCGTTAAGGCACAGTTGAAAGGGAGCGATGAATGGAATGGGGTCGCCCTTCGCGATCTGGAAGGTCAAGATTTCACAATCGACTTTCAAGCAACTCTATCTCCCAAGGGACTCAATTTACGTCTGAATGTGCGGAGTGACACGGACTCGTTGATGGGAATTCATTACTACTACCGCCTTCCCAAAGGGGACGCACGAGTAGAGAGTGAGGTGCTTCCTACCTATTGTGACCAGGGGCAGTTCAAGGAGATTCCCGCGGATTGGAGTTATCAGTCGCAAAAATTGACATTTCCCCTTAATGAGGCGGCGGACTACGGATTCCGACCAGCGCGCAATCCTTTGGCAGGAGCAATCCAATTGCATACCTCGGAATATACCCTGTCAACGCACTATCAGTGCACAAATGCGGAAAACTCGTGGCAACTCTATCATCCGGAGGGGGCCTCCTTCGTTTGTATTGAGCCAATGAGCGCATTGAATCCGAGAAAGCCGAGACTAAGTGTAAGCGGTCTAGAAATTGACCTTGCGATTGTGGATAAAGAGGAGTCAGTACGGTGATAAGTTCTCTAATTCCCGATAGTGAGGAAACCCACGCAAAACGTGTCTACCGACTGATTGCAGCAGGTTTCCTATTTCCGATTTTTCTCTATAGCAGCTACGTTTTGGTTGCTGTGCCGACAGTTGGCATGTGGACATTGGTCATTTTTGGACTGCTTGCAAGCACGTTGGGAGCGGCCACCCTCGTTCTGTTGATTCGCGGATGGGAACATTTCGTCCGCTCCCGCATCGAGGTTCTAACCAATTCCCAAGTG
This sequence comes from Chlamydiales bacterium, assembly GCA_041603795.1. Taxonomy (GTDB): domain Bacteria; phylum Chlamydiota; class Chlamydiia; order Chlamydiales; family JBFIDQ01; genus JBFIDQ01. The sequence continues at coordinate 359 of JBFIDQ010000228.1, read as the reverse complement.
GTAGAGCCAACTCCAGTGGAGGCTCCTCCGGTTGTTCAGGCGGAACATGGCCCGGAGCTGGGCAAACTTAAAGAGGATTTGGCGCTTTGGAGAGAGAAGTCGGAGCAACAGGCTTTAGAAATTCGCTCTCTTGAGGAGGTCGGACAGTCGGCTCAGGCGCAGAATGAAGAGTTGAGTCAAAAAGTAGCGTCAACGGCTAAGGAATTCGGCCACAAGGAGGGGCTGCTGCAGGACTACCAGCAGACGATTGTGGAGCAGCGGGCGATTATCGACAAAAAGCAGCAGTACGTGGCGAAGTTAGAGGCTAAAGTTCAGGACCTACAATATGAGGTTAAAACCCTCCTTCAGCTCGGTGAGCT
>JBFIDQ010000227.1:0-5201 GCA_041603795.1 Chlamydiales bacterium | reverse complement strand
TCTTCTGGGTTTTCAGGATTAGTAACGCGAATGATTTCCTCGCCTATGGTCTGTGGTTTTGTCTCAGGGTCGTCCGGCGTTAAAAGTTTCTTTGACTCCGCGAGAACAATAGACTCCTGCGCTACACTCGCCTTATACTGCTTTATTAATTCAGCTAAGGACGGGTCATTATCATCCACATCAAGAGTCCCACGCATAAACTCAATACGCTTCTCAAGGTTTGAGGACATAGTGGCAAACACCTTGCTCTGCTCCTCAAGCTCCTTGCCGCGCTTCTTTTTGGCTTCCTGCTCCGCGTTATAATCATCAAGCAGGTGTTTATTCGCTTCAATAAACTCGTCTATTTTTTTAGGGTTATATTTCATATTATTCTCCCAAGAAATCCGCGTCTAATGCGAGATACCCGCCGTTGATAAGTTCCATGATTTTGGATCCACCGATGCCTTGTTTAAACGCATTATTAACAATTCCGCGCAAAGCACTCATGCGGGCGTCCCCATTTGATGCGGACGTAACAATCCCGCTGTAGGCGGAGTCGACAATCCTCGCGCGTTCATTTCGGGTGAATTGGTTGAAGTCCACCTTGCGACCATCACCAGCACCGTACTTAAGTGCGCTGATACTTTCAGCTCGTGAGTCCGTTTGAGCCCCTCTGCCCCTTCGCCCGCGCCCAAGAGAAGAACGAAATACAGATTCGCTGATTCCGGGCTTAACGAAAGTGTCTACTGTTTTACGCGCCTCACCGACCGTGGTAAACCCAACACCTTCGCGTTGCAGGAACTCAAGTTCGCCTTGTCTTAGGCTAGGGGTCCCCGGCACCTCAAGCCGTATCCCGTGGCTTCTGGCAAACTCAACGGCCTCACCCGCTGAACGAAACACCTTCTGGGATTTGATGTTCCCGCCATCTGCAAATGTAACAACGAATGATCTTCCGAATGAATCACGCTCCTCAAAGACTGATCTTGTGGACTCACTGCCGATAATATTAAGGAAAGCTTGGTCGCGGGAATTCGATGCGCTTCCGCGCCCGCTTCCGGCCCCACGAAAATTTCTACTGCGTTTTAATTGATCGGCGAGAAACTCAGCCTTCCTGCTCTTCTCACGGTTAGCTTGTGTCGCTCGGCTCTCGGCCACTGCCTTCTGCAAAGACTCCTCTTCAATCAGCCCCCGCCTTATCTCTTGGCTTACGAGCGGGCTTGACCCGATCCCCCTGCTAATCCCATCATCCCTGATGCGGTCTGCTCTTTCGAGTACCATTATTCTACCTCCCGCTTGATTCCGTGGAATGCGTATGACTCAATATTCAACGGAGGGCTTATCGTATTACTGGTGTTATAAATGTAAGTTCTGAATTTGTAGGCAAGCCAAGCTGAGCGCCCGCTGACGCCGAGTTTCTTAGTAACATTACTTGATAAATCCACGCAGTTTGCGTTATCCGCGCAGGTTAGACTTATTGCGCCGATTGAACTGCTCGTTGCTTTCTCGCGGAATATATCAACGAATAAGTTTTGGGTTGTGTCCGCTTGCTCATAAGATATACGCAGAGACCTGATGTCTGTTTCGTTAGGCGCCTTATCAAAGTTTATCTGCTTAGTCTTCCAATCCGGAATGATGTGGGCGATGTAGTATGTGTCGCTAGTAGTCGGGTTGACTGTCCAAGCTGAGGACACCGTAAGAACGGTCGATGTGTTTGAGCTTATCTGCCTGTACTCAATGTCACTTACCGCGCTTGTTACTTTCGCCACCCATAAACCCTTGAGACCGTCATTCGTTGCGAGGAATGATGCGCCCGTGTCAGCAAGCGTTGTACTTGTTGAGCTTGTTGGGTTACCCGTGACAGTCCCTGACGCGACGCCATTCTCATAGCCCGTCCAGTTATTGAACGCAAAGCCGAGGTTGTCGATGAGTAAACCCGTACCCGCGATGCCCGGACTCTTGGCGTATACAGACGCAATCATCTGAGTTGCAGGCATTACACTCCACACGCGGTTTATATTGTCATAGATGAATGCGTTTGAACCTATGAATAGGAAATACAAGTCGTTGTCCTGGTCATAAAACGCATGGGAATTTGCGTAGTCTGCAGGGTCTAAACTAACCGCATCATCGTTCCCGCGAAATATCTCATCGAGTTCAGGTGAGCTTATCCTCAGAACGTTAACGCCGCGCCGGTCAATCTTGATGCCCGCGTTAGTATCCTGAGGCTGGTCAGCGATAATTAGTTTGTAGACGCCTTGGGTTCCCGCAAAGAATATTACATCCCCGCTATTGTCGGTTTCTACAACCTCGTCATTGAGCGGGCCGAATCCACGCACTGCGGTTTGTACCCGAAAGTTTGAGTAGCCGAATCCGTTTATTTCTTCAATTTGCTCGGCGTTATACACAAGCAGTGAGTTTGCTGTCTTGTGCATGCCTGTCATGGGTGAGCGAAAACCTAAGTTGAGCTTGTCGGTCTCAAGCCAGTAGGTGTCGGCGCTTGTCACTGCGTCTACAGGGAGCCGAGTGAACTGAATTGTATTGTTCTCGCCGGTGAATAAGACCCCGCGGAACTCAGCGAGGTGCGCGTAGCTTGGCGGAGCAATATGATCTATTGTTGTGTCGAGCGGACGGAGTAATGATTCGTCGGGCTTACCATCTGTGAACGCGCCTGTGCCCTGACAGCCAACCAGGAAGTACTCATCGCCTCCCGCCACAGTTCGGTAGACGCAGTACTCATCGAATGGTGCGCTTGGTGCGGAGGCTAGGGTTCCTGTGGTTCTGGTCTGAGCCCCGCTCCAGTGCATCTCTACTTTCGGATCACATAAATCATTCTCCGTAGTGCAGGTCGTACCAGCGTTGTCACACGCTTTTCCGTAGGTTGTCCAGGTAGCTGTATTTGCCCCATCCAGCGTTGCTGAGTCAGATGAGCTCGGCTCAGAAATAATATCCCACGCACTTGAGTGTTTAACTACTTTATACTTATAAGTGGTACTTGAGGCGCAGTCTAACTGCCACTGGTTTGTGCCATCCATAGCTGTGCAGAGCTTTGAGTTGTCAGCCCCGTCAGTTGTTGAGGACCCGCGAACACACCCCACACGACAACTTCCTGACTCTGACGTTGAACAGGTGCTATCCACAGTAAGTTGTAAAACAGCTACTCCTTGCTCACCGGGTGTCATTCCTCCCTCTCCAGTAGTAGCTGAGAAGTCCACCGAGCTAGGCGCACTCACTGAGCCCACCGCAGACGCACTACCAGAACCAGTCCACTTATACAGCCCATCCGTCGAACTATTAAAGTATAGAGTGTCCCCTATCTGCTCAAAGCTCACGGACTCATTAGTGAGCGTACCCGCAATCTGAGTCCGCCCCGTCCAATCCGTCGCGTAAGTCACGACCTCATCGGATTCTTTCACCACGTACTTCTTGGTTGTGCCCGCGCCGTTCTCATAGTACCAAATTCCATTGACTACGGTATCTGCGTTTGCGGTAGCGTTGAGCCTATCCCTCCCTTTAACCGCCTGAATATTCCCGTCCTTGATGTAGACGTTGTTAAATACGGTGTGAGATCCATCCGCCACTTTTGCGGATACAGGTGATCTTGACAGCCCCTTAAACTCAGAAATAACACCGAGTTGTTCGGCAAGTGCTAAGTTAGTTGCGAGGAATAAACTGAGAATTGTAAGCGCGATCTTCTTCATACAAAACGATTCCATGGGTTAGTGTCGCGGGCTTGCCGGCGGAGCTTGCTTACCGAGCCGAGATCGTAGAGTCTGTTCTGAAGCGGTGTCCCGCGGAAATTAAGAACCTTGAGAGACTTCACAAACTTCTTGTCGTTGAACAATACCTCATTAATATTACCTTCACCGACCGCTTCCCATTGTGTTGCGATTACATCAATCCCCGCATACATCGGGCTGTCTGTAGGCAGCAGCGTCATGTCCTCATCCCCAACGAGTTTATTCGGCGCAAGAGTATACTTAAGTTCTACTAATTTACGCGCGGTGGGAACAGGCTTGAACCCAATGCGCTGAGTACCGCGAGGCTCCAGAGCATAACTAACTCCGCTAGTCGCATCACCTCTATACGGCCTATCAAGCACCCAAATATCACTTGCAGTTACCACATCAACAACTTTAAAATACTGCATATTATTCGCTTCTTTAAGCAGGAATGATTTACCGATGTGATCTATGGTTACCTCACCCGCTTCAGAGAGCGTGGCATTGCGCGAGTTATCCGCAACCGTCACAGTCCCGTTGTTTTTAAGGTCCACGGTCGTGGCTTCCGCAAGGTGTGCGAAGTCGGGCGTTCCCTCAGAGTGATCTATTTCAGTGAGAACTTCAGGCAGGAATCGAATATCCTCACCGTTTGATTTAATGAAGCGGACTGCGCCGAAGTCATATGGCATGGGATAGAACGCGAAGAGAATGGTTCCGCTTGCGGAGCTTAGCGTACTCGCAAGAGGTGCTTCAATAGCCCAGACCGTAGCGCTGCGGCGATACTGAAGGCGGTAGAGTCTGGTCCCAACACTGAGATATTGCCCTTCGACTTGGAGCCCGCCAATAGTTGCGGCAACACTAGCCCCAAACGTAACGACTCGCTCGCCCGCGGTCCCGGACACCATGACGCTTTGCGATGGAACAAAAGATAATTGTTCGGTCTTTCCCGAGAATCCCCATTGCTTTGCGTACCAAATTTGTTCATAGAGCGCGTTGATTTGCTGTGGCGCCGCGACTTTTACCTCAGCGGGGAGCGCAGAGAATGCAGAGAACCCACGCTTCGCCGCATAGTACTGTTTAAACTCACTGAATTGACTCTTCATTTTCTTACCTCTCAGAACCTTTTAAGCGTTGAATGGTTACCTGTATTTCTTTTTAAGCGGAGCGTCTGTCGTATTCCTTTTGCATAAAGACTTCGATCTTATTAACTGAACTTACCACTGATCTTAATTGCTCTTGGATTACTGCGTAGCCCTTGGAGTTCTCATAAACCTTATCTTCCAGCTTCCTCGCATCACTAACCGAGAAAATGTAAGGCTCTACGGACTCAATCTTTACAAGTCGAGCTTCGTGGTTAGCCTGCATATCAGAAAGAAGTTCCACGCGATAGACCAGCCATCCGCTAAATGCCATGAAGATGGTCAGGCCGACGCCAGAAATCATAGTTATCATTTTTAAATACCAGTCGGCTTTTCGTCTCTCCGGGGCACTTGGGTCACGTTC
>JBFIDQ010000226.1:0-5232 GCA_041603795.1 Chlamydiales bacterium | reverse complement strand
GAGGGGCCGAATTAAGGTCGTTTCTATCGGTAGAGACGAGGCGATGAGGGTATCGTCGTCAGCTCCCAGCTCCTTTTGGTCAAGCGGCTTGACAGTATCAATACGCTCGAGGTTTTCAACAACAACTATTCCATCGCGTTCGAGAATAAGCGCCGCATAGAGGGTCGCACCTTCTAGTGAAAGTCCTAGTACTTTTAGAGCTGTTGGAGATGTCAGCATATCGATAAGGGTAAAGCCTCCACCTTTTTTTGCAAAACAAAACGTCGATTGCGCAGATTAATATTTATTTTGGTATTGTGAAGGGAAGTGGGAGATTTCTGCTATGAAGGTTGATAAGAATATTACCGACAAAAACTTGGTTTTGATGTATACTCTTTTTACCTTGATAGCTGGGGTCTTGCTATTTTCGCTATTTTGGGACTGAACACGGAGTTGGGCTAAATGGACATTATCACAGTGATTGACCTCTTTTTTTGGGTCTATATGATCATGCTTTTTGCGCGCATCCTCAGCTCTTGGATACCTGAGATTCAGGGACTGCAGATCATGGCTTTTGTGCGTTACTGCACAGATCCTTATCTCAACTTCTTCAAAAAGTTCATTCCGCCCCTCGGAATGATCGATATAAGTCCAATCGTGGCATTCATGTGTCTCAGTCTCATAGATAGCGGAACTAAGGCCCTGGTGCAGTCGTTACTAGGAGGGTAATGGGTCACCTGCAGAAACCTTTTCAGCTGGGAAATCTTATTCTTTCCAGCAACGTATTCTATTCACCCCTCGCGGGCTGCTCGGATTTCCCCTTTCGTAAGATGGCGGCACGCTATGAGCCGGGTCTGATTTACTGCGAAATGGTCAAAATGGAGGCTCTCGTTCGTAATGACCCGGGAACCTTTCATATTCTCGATTTTGATACATCGATGCACCCTATTGGTGGCCAAATTGTGGGAGGGAATCCTAAAATAGCCGGACAGGCGGCTCGTATTATTGAGGATCTTGGGTTCGACGTGGTCGACCTCAACTGCGGCTGTCCTGTGGATAAAGTGACCAAGGACGGCAGTGGATCTGGCATGCTTTTGGATCCGCGACGCATTGGCGACACGATCGCCAATATGGTGGCGGCTGTAAAAATGCCGGTAACAGTGAAGATTCGAGCGGGCTGGGACGATGACCACCTCAACGCTCCGGAAATCGTGCACATAGCGGAACAAGCGGGAGCTTGTGCCATTACGATTCATGGACGCACCCGAAAGCAGGCTTACCGCGGTAAAGCCAATCGCGATCTCATTCGTGACTGCAAAGATGCTGCCACTACGATTAAAGTGATTGGCAACGGCGATATTTTCGATGCGGAGTCGGCTCTAGATATGTTTGAACGGACCCAATGCGATGCGATCCTTTGTTCACGTGGAACAATGGGAGCTCCGTGGATCGCAGAGGATATCTACCGCTCGCTAGAAGGATTGCCTCCTCTTGATCGTTCACAAGAGTGGTGCCGTCAAGCCCTAGAGGAGCATTTCGACGAAATGATCGCCTACTATCCAGACAAAAAGGTGCTCATCGACATGCGTCGCGTCGGCTGCTGGTACATCAAACGTACCGCTGGCACGCGCGATTTTCGCGGCGCGATCAGTAGAGCCGACTCCCTCGACGAGGTACGAGCTCTTATTCGAGAGCCATTAGATGCTACGCTTCATTGTTGAGTTCGGTAAAGTAGCCAAGAGGTTTCCTACTTTTAATACAGAGAAAGCACATCAGGGCTACTTATTACCCCGTCTTGGTAAGCGAACGGCCCGCTACGTAGCATCTGCTGCTCTTTCTGTTACAATTGCTGTTGCCTCTGGTGCACCACTTGTGGCTACGGCTCTTTTTGGAGTTGGAATGTTAGAGTTTGGGTGGCAAGCCGGACGGCTGGCTCGTCAAAATAGCGAGCGCTTAATACGTTTAACTATTGCTCGTCCGTCAATGGACTAAGATCAAACTCAACTCCGCGATGTTCTTCTTGAGTGGGCGGGTAGCAGTACAAGTTGTGAATGTCAGGGCAATTGCATCGTAACGATTAATTAACCGCGAAGGTCGCGAAGACTACGCGAAGGGGCGGGCCTAGAAGTCCAGCCGCATGGAAAGTAGGATTGAATGGGGATATTTAGGTATTGAATAAGTCCGTTTTCCATGCGGCAAGAGTTTTTGGCCCGCCCCTTCGCGTAGCCTTCGCGACCTTCGCGGTTAAATAATCGTTACGGTGCAATTGCCCTGCTGTGAATGTTGCTTTGCTTGACAGAAAGCTAACCGCTTGCGATCAAGAGAGTGAAGGTAAGGGAGGGATCCTATGTCTGCGGAACCAGAGGACGGTGAGACTGTCGAGCTGCATGCAGTGTTTCGCGGCCGTGTTCAGGGGGTTGGCTTTCGTGCCACTGTGAAGCATTACGCTACGAAGCTTGGTGTGGTCGGTAGCGTCAAGAATCTTTCGGACGGATCAGTAGAGCTCTATGCACAGGCGCCAAGATCTGTACTTCAGCTACTTATTCGCAACTTACAAGATGATGCCGGGTTGGGAACTGTTAATGAGGTTACCCAAGACATTACGCCTCCACGGCGCGAGCTACGCGATTTTCGGATACTATTTTAAGTTTTGAGTCATCCCCAGCACCCCCTTGCTCAAAAGCCTCTCAATAGAGGATGGTGGAGAGCGAGGAATTCCTTTAGTTGCTGCGGGGGTGAGGGTAATGGCTGGCGAAGTCGACGAAGAAAAAGAAGTTTTGGAAAAGACCTATAAGGAACTCTATGATGTCGTCGTTCCTGATCTTGATTATTTTCTGAAACAAATTGATTGTCGCGATGGATGTCCGGTGAATACCGATGGACGCGGCTATATGATGGCAATTCATCGCGGAGACCTACTTGAGGGCTATAAAATTGCCCGTGGGCCTAATCCGTTTGCCTCCGTCTGTGGCTGGATTTGTGCCGCTCCATGTGAGATCAGTTGCCGTCGCGATCGCATCGATAAGACGCTTACTATTCGTGCTCAGAAGCGCTATCTTGATGAGTGGTTTGGGGTCGATGATCAAGCGCATGTGAAGTCACTTGAGTACAGCTACGCCCGCGGCTCTACCAAACCGGAGCCCAACGGACTCAAAATAGCCTGCATCGGTGCAGGCGTTGCCTCACTAACCCTTGCACACGATCTTCTCCGCCTTGGCTATGCCGTTGATGTTTACGAAATGATGGAAGAGCCTGGAGGGATGCTTACCTACGGCGTGCCCAACTATCGTCTGAAGAATGAAGTCGCGATCGCAGAATGTCGCGCCATCGAAGCTCTGGGTGCGAAGGTTTACTACAACACCAAGGTTGGGTTCGACATCACACTCAATCAGCTCCAAGAGGAGCATGACGCGGTATTTTTGGGCGTTGGACTTTGGAAGTCTAGAGAGCTGCCTATTGAAGGGGGAGCGGATCCGGATATTATTCGAGGGGTCGAGTACCTTCGCGTTCGCTGTGCCTCCCGCGACTGGAAAGTCGGTGAAAATCTTGTGGTGATTGGGGGCGGTAACGTCGCTTTCGACGTCGCCAGATCTTCCCGCAGAAACGGCGTACCAAAAGTGACCATGGTCTGCTTAGAGGCTAGGGACGAGCAGACGGCTGATGAGTTTGAGATTGAGGATGGGGCGGAGGAGGGGATCGCGCTCATCAATCGCGTAGGGCCTAAAAAAGTAGAGCGTGACGCCGAAGGAAATATTATCGGACTGCGGGTCCAGCAGATATCGAGCTTGTTTAGTGCTGATGGCGGCTTCGCTCCGCAGTTTATTCCCAATGCAGAGTATGTGATTCCTTGTGATTCTATCGCTCTTGCCATTGGGCAGAGTATGGAAATGGGATTTCTTGCCGGTTGGGACAAGGCTGATGAATTGGAGTTTGATCGAGGGTGTGTAAAATCGGAGCGGGTAACAGGGCGTACCAGTGTCAAAGGGGTCTACTGTGCCGGTGACGCAGGGTTTGGAGCCTCCCTATTCATTAACTGTATCCGCCAGGCTCAGGACTGCGCTCGGGCCATCGACCAAGATCTGCGTGGCACACAACCTTACAAAGAGACCGTTGGTGAGTTCACTACGATTCTTCCCATGCGTGATAAAACGTATCTCAGAACGCCATGGGGATTGCCTACTGTTCAGCCTGGCGAGGAACGCGTCAATAACTTTAACATAGTGGAAAACAACTACGAGGACGATGAGGTCCGTGAGCAGGCCAATCGCTGCTTGCAGTGTCACGTCTCCCCCGTATTTGATGGAGATCTCTGCATCAAGTGTAATGGTTGTGTCGACGTTTGTCCGACCCGCTGTCTCACCCAGGTGCCATTGAGCAAACTTAATCTCGATATGGGCGAGGGAAATCTCCGTAAGGCCGTTGATAACCGCTATGGGATCGAATCGAAGGATATGGGAGATGAAGAACTCGCATTGATAGGGTCCGCCATGCTCAAGGACGAAGACCACTGCATACGCTGTGGTCTGTGTGCGGAAAAGTGTCCGACACAGGCGGTCACCATGGACCTCATGAACTACTCTTTTAGGTGGATGGGATGATTTGGTTATTGGCGTCGACCCTAGTGAGTTCTCTTGCTGGAATTGCCGCATTTATATATTACCTTAGAAGAGGTCAATTCGATGATCTCGAAGATGTAAAGTATCAGATGTTTTGGTCCGATCGTAAGCCGAAGGAATAAGGGGAGGGAAAATGCCGCGTTACCGCAACACACTCAACGTCGACCCGGCGAGCAACGATCCCTCTATTTCGCGGCGATCCTTTTTAGCCCTTCTGGGAGTGGGAGCTTGTGCGGGTGCCGTTCATATGGCGGGGGCCGCTTCGATGGGCTTTCTGTACCCCAACGCCATGAAGACTCCCCCCAGCGTTTTTTCCATTGGCCGTCCTCAGGACGTACTCGCCACCGAAGGGAAAATATTCAATCAGAAATACAAAGTATTCGTGGTCGTTACAGCCGGAAAAGTTCGCGCTCAGACCGCTGTCTGCACCCATCTCGGATGCACCGTCAATGCTGTTGAAACAGGCTATTCCTGCCCTTGTCATGGATCGACGTATGATCTTCTCGGCTATAATACTGGGGGCCCAGCACCTAGACCACTGGTCTATTTTTCCGTCTACCAAGGAGCTTCTGGTGAGCTCTTGGTGGATAAATCGCGTCAGATACAGGATCCAAGCCAAGCTTGGTTCACACCAACG
>JBFIDQ010000225.1:0-5308 GCA_041603795.1 Chlamydiales bacterium | reverse complement strand
GGGCAAGAGCAGCGGGTGCGGTCGGTGACCATTGGTGATCTCAACTACCGACTCAATAAGGTGTTGGAGGAGGAACGGACGATGATTCGACGTCAGTTTCGAAAGAACGATATCCAAACTTTAGAGGGGACGGCGCGGTTCGAAAATGAGCATACGCTGCTAGTCATGGATGAGGAAGAACGTATTCGCTACCACGTGCATGCCGATTTTATTCTGGTAGCAAGTGGCTCTAAGCCGCGCAATCCGCTAGAGGTGCCGTTTGATGACAAGGTGATCCTCGATTCAACGCGCCTCCTTTCTCTCGACACCCTCCCAAAAACAATGATTGTCCTCGGGGGAGGGATCATTGGTTCGGAGTACGCTAGCTTCTTTGCCGCTCTAGGTGTGCAGGTTACAGTTATTGATAAACGAGACCACCTTCTTCCTCTTCTCGATGCCGAGATTGGGATTCACCTGCAAACGGCTCTCACGGAAATTGGACTGGAGTTTCAGGGCGGAAAGGTGCCGCGGGAGATTTGTAGGAAGGACGATCGTGCTCACGTCGGTTTTGAAGACGGCACAGAGATGGAAGCGGACGTTCTGCTTTACTGTCTGGGTCGGATCGCAAATGTCGATGCCTTGCAGCTGCACAATGCAGGGCTGGAAGTGACACGACAGGGGTTTATATGGGTAAATGCTCTGTTTCAAACAGCAAAACCCCATATTTATGCGGTGGGAGATGTGATCGGCGGACCCGCCCTGGCGTCGACGTCGATGGAGCAGGGGCGTCTAGCTGCGCGTCACGCGTTTGGAGCGTCGACGCACCACTTTCCAGAGGTATGGCCGCTTGGAATCTACACCATTCCTGAAATTTCTACGTGTGGCCATACGGAGAAAGAGCTGCAGGAACTTGGCTTCCGCTACGAAGTGGGACGCGCTTACTACTACGAGATTGCGCGCAGCCATATTTCTGGATCCAATGTGGGCATGTTTAAAATCCTATTTCACTCAGAAACCTTGGAGATTTTGGGCGTGCATGTGATCGGTCGAGGAGCGACAGAGGTGATTCATATTGGGCAGGTAGCCATGGGCTTTAATGCTAAGATAGACTTTTTTGTCGATCAGGTGTTTAATTATCCCACGTATGCGGAGGGGTATCGTGTCGCCGCATTGAATGGAATTAATAAAATAAAGCATCATTCGTAATGGCCATAGAAAATCTATATCCAAAAGGTCCTGAAAAGGACGACGAGCAACGTCGTCATAAGCCGGAAATCATCATCACAGACGAAGAGTATGATGAGGCGCATAAGGAACCCGACCTTACAGCAATGAGGGTACGCGGCTCTCTCCTGCTTCGCTTTTTCATGCTACTGCTTTGTGGGATTGCGATTTTAACCCTAACCTTCAATCTCCTCGTTTTCGCGGCCCATTCTGTTCTGAACGTAGCCACCCTATTGCGCTCTCCCGTTTTCATCACGGTCTGGCGCAAAACCCTAAGAGCTGTAAAGCGGTGGGCAGTGATTGCCGTGGGATCATTCCTCGCCATCCTGCTGCCTGGAATAGGGATCACATTCATGCTCTCGTACTTCCTCGTCAGTGCCGATACGGAGCGACAAAAACTCTTCATGCACCTCTTCCGCAACTACGTCGATCGCGGAAACGGCGGCGAAGACCAAGGACCTCATTGGTCTTAGTCTGTTGTTTTATTCGTAAGATTCGCTTTATATGAATGTGCGTTGTATTTATAATATGTTATGTTTTAATAGAGAGTAAAGAAAGGAATAGAAAAGTCACTTTCGGAAAAAGAAAGGGATAAAATTTTCGTGAAGCCCAGTTTGCTGCACAGAAATCTATGAGATCTCTTGAAAAGGCAAAAAAAGAAGTCGCCAAATGCAGGGATGTAGGGGTAAGAGACACCTGTAAGGCTGCGATTCAAGCAGCAATCGCTTCGTTGGCAGCAACAAAAAATAGGCAGCGTGTTATTCTTTCTGCTTTGGGGGCGCTAGCTCACTATGTGGGCAAAGCCTATGATCATATCGGTAAAGCCTATGACCATCTGAAAGATTCTCAAAAATACGCAAAGCATTCGGACGAGTGTCAAGAGCATTTATGGAAAGATAACTAAAAATCCAAGAGACTGCTCCTTGACTACGGGAAATATAATATTCATTTGGCTAATGTCAATCTATCATATCTGGTACCACTGGACCGGTAACGAGTCTGCTAGCCGCTGGAAGATCGCCTTGCAGCTTATTGTTATGATTTTTATATACGGTTTGTTAGTCAGGTTTGACCTCCCATAGACAAGAAATTTAAGAGGGATTCCTGTCGACGGATGGAGTCCGTATTCTTGCGTAAAACGAGGCAGGAATACCCACTCACTTTAAGGTAACATGGCTGAGCCACGGTTTTCTCAATCCACCTTAAATGAAATCCCTTCGCCTTGTTGGATTAGGGCCACCTTAGAACCGGCGGGCACCTTGCCCTCTAGGACTGCGCTGGCTAGCATATTGACGATCTTGCTTTGGATGAGTCGCTTTAGTGGGCGAGCACCGAAGGCGGGGTCATAGCCCTCCTCTGCGATCACAGCAATCACGTCGTCGGTCCAGGTGAGCTTTACCTCGCGCTCGGCGAGGCGCTGTGCGACTTCTTTGAGCTGGATTTTCACGATCCCTGCCATGTGCTCGGGCTTTAGTGAGGTGAAGGGTAAAATTTCGTCCAGGCGGTTGAGGAATTCAGGGCGGAAATGCTTTTTCAGTAGGGGATCTACGGTTGAGAGGATTTCGTCGCGATCGGTTTTACCCATGATGAGGTCAGAACCGATATTTGAGGTCATAATGAACAGTGCATTGCGACAGTTCACGGTGCGGCCTTTCGCATCGGTGAGGCGTCCGTCGTCAAAAACCTGAAGTAGGATGTTGAAAACATCCGGATGGGCCTTTTCGACCTCGTCAAGAAGAACAACGGCATACGGGCGACGCCGTAGCGCCTCGGTGAGCTGACCGCCTTCATCATAGCCTACGTATCCGGGAGGGGATCCGATGAGCTTAGCAACGGAGTGCTGCTCCATATACTCGGACATGTCGAGGCGAATGATTGCCTCTTCCTGATCGAAGAGTTGCTCTGCAAGGGCCTTGGTGAGTTCCGTTTTGCCGACGCCCGTTGGACCGAGGAACAGAAATACGCCGACAGGGCGGCTTGGATCGGAGAGTCCGCTACGTGAGCGGCGGATCGCATCGGAAACGGCCGTGATGGCCATTTTTTGTCCGATGACCCTCTCGCCGATAGCCGATTCCAGATCCATCAGGCGTTCCGCCTCGGATTCCATCATCCGCTGAACCGGTATTCCGGTCCAATTGGCAACGATTTGGCTGATGAGTTCCTCATCAACCTCTTCTTGAAGAAGTCTCCCTTCTTTTGCCGTTAGTTTAGCTTCAGCTTCCTCTAGCTCCTTTTTCGTGTCGGGAATTTCGCTATAGCGGATTTCTGCGACCCTCTCGTAGTTGGAGTTGCGTTCCGCTTCCTCTTCTTTGAAGCGCAGCTGCTCTAGCTTGTCTTTTTTTGCCTTCAGACCCTCTAGAAGCGCCTTCTCCTCTTCCCATTGCTGGCGGAAAAGAGAGAGCTCCTCGCGGATGTGCGCCACCTGCTTGTCGATCTCGGCGATCTGCTCTTTCGCCTTGGGGTCGTCCTCGCGGCGAAGCCCCTCTTGTTTCACAAGTAAGCCAGAAAGCTCGCGCTCTTTTTTATCGATGGGAAGAGGGAGGCTGCCTAGCTGCATGCGAATCATGCTCGCGGCTTCGTCCATTAGATCAATAGCCTTGTCAGGTAGCTGTCGGTCTGTAATGTAACGCTGTGAGAGGTTGACAGCGGACTGAATTGCCGACTCCGTAATTTTTACTCCGTGATAGATCTCGTAGCGTTCTCTGAGTCCTCTCAGAATGGCTTTTGCATCCTCGGCATCTGGCTCTCGCACTGTGACCGTCTGAAAGCGACGCTCCAAAGCGGCATCTTTTTCGATGTACTTCTGGTATTCGTTGAGCGTTGTGGCTCCTATGCAGTGAAGCGTGCCACGAGCAAGTGCTGGTTTGAGGAGGTTTGCGGCGTCCATGGCTCCTTCTGTGGCGCCAGCGCCAATGAGGGTGTGTACTTCATCAATGAAGATGATTACTTGTCCCTCTGCTTCCTCAACCTCGGTAAGAATGCCCTTTAGCCGCTCTTCGAATTCCCCACGAAACTTTGTGCCCGCAACAAGTGTACCCATATCAAGGGCGAGAAGCTTTTTGCCTTTAATGGAGTCTGGACAATCCCCTGTTGCAATACGTAGCGCAATGCCTTCGGCAATCGCGGTCTTTCCAACTCCGGGCTCTCCAATGAGACAGGGGTTGTTTTTGCGGCGACGACCGAGAACTTGAATGGTACGCCGGATCTCTTCGTTACGTCCGATGACGGGATCAAGCTTTCCCGCTTTTGCCTCATCGGTCAGATTGCGAGTGTATTTTTCGAGAGCCTGGAATGAGGATTCCGCTTCTGGGGAATCGACTTTTTTATTGCCTCGGATTTTTTGAATATGTGCCTCTAGGTCGCCAACAGAGAATTTTTGGGCATTTTTCCACTCGGCAAAAGCCTTGTTTCCATTTTTCCAATAGGAAAGGAGAAAGTGATCCGATCCGGTATAGCTGTCATTCCATTGCTTTGCTTGATTCTGGGCCGCTGTGATCCATTTTTGGAGGGGCTGACCAGTTCCTGGGGGTTGCGCCTCTCCAGAGTAGGTTGGCAGCGTTTCAATATGCTGACCAATCGTATGCTTAAGTGACTTCGGATCGCCACCGAGCGCTTCGATAACGGAGCAAAAGTACCCCTTAGGGTCATCAATGAAGGCGTGGAGCAGGTGGGAATCGGTAAGCTCCGTATTGTGATGGTCCTGTGCCTCACGAAACGCCTGCTCGAGTGCCTCGGCTACTGGAGTTGTAAAATTATGTTGCATGCCGCCCTTCTCCTTGTTATCGCTGGAAAGCAAGAATACTTGGGGCGGGGCTGCGTGTCAATAACAGGCCGGTTTTGCGTTAAGTTTTCATGGGGGACAAACGTGTTGTCGACGACCTTTCGAAGGGTCTATTTTAGCTGTTGTTCGCTTTCGGGAGGCGGCGGAGCCTTGCAGAGCAGGCGCATTCAAGGGCAAATTGTTCTGCGTGGAGCCTGCCTAATGGCTCTTCAATCTCATTAATTTTGAAACCATGAGCTCTATATCAGGGCGATTTTACTAGCCAAAACTTGATAGCAGAGGCCAAATTCTACGTGGCGGTAGCCACGACAGAGGCAAGCCCCG
>JBFIDQ010000224.1:0-5311 GCA_041603795.1 Chlamydiales bacterium | reverse complement strand
TATTCGTAATGCCTATAAAACGATATACTCACCGTGTCCTGGAACGAACCGCCAAGGAGCCTTTAGATGGGCATAGTTGTGAGTGCCCTACTACTAACCTTTCTCTCTCGCTGCGCATTGACCTACATGCACCATCGAGGGAGTCGCCTCACCGACGGCGACGCCGTCGCACACCTCCAATATGTGCGGCGCCTCTGGGAAACGAAGGGAGCTTCCGTCTCACTGAAACATCGCTATCTTCTGGATAGCAATGACTATCCTACGGGATTTCATCGCATTCTCTATTGGCTGAGGATTCCTACGGAGTGGCTAGAGAGATTTGGTGGATTTCTACCCACCATTTTCGACCTCTGCCTTTTGGGAGTGATTGCGGTCGCGGTAGAAATGTGGGGCGGACCGCATCACGGCTGGCTTCTCGCCTTCCCTCTGCTGCGCATGTGGATTGCAAATGTAGGCAGAGCCTCGCATTTTAGCGAACGTGCCTTTGGTGTTCTCATGGGCAACCTCTACCTCTTCTTTCTTTTTGCCTACCTAGTGGAGAGCAATCCGTGGTACCTCATCGCAGCTCTCGCCCCATTTTTCGTGCTGAGCGCCAGCTCCAAATTCGCCTGGCAAGGCACCCTCGGGATTTCTCTGGCGTTTTCCTTGCTAGCCCTCGATCCGCGTCCAATTCTGATAACCGTGGCGATTGCGATGCTCTCTTTTATCACCACAAGAGGAGCCTCCTGGCGGGTCCTGAAGGGACTCATCCGTCACTCCATGTGGTACCGCTCTTATCTAGCCCCCCGCTACCAGGGGGTGCAAGACCGCTACAAGCAACTCGCTGAATTCATGCGCGCTCCTTCACTGAAATCGGGGGTGCTACTTCTTCTGAACAACTCGCTTCTCAAGATCATCAGTGACAATCCACTCCACCTCCTTCTTCCCTTCCTTTTTTCAGGCGATCTTTTTTCCTGGTGGGCCCTTTCTGGCATTTTACTATGTGTGGTGATCGCTACTCCGCCGCTCTCCTTTTTAGGCGAACCAGAGCGATACCTCGAGTTCACAGCTCTCCCTACGTTTGTCCTCGCCTCTCGCCACCCTCTTTTTAGCTGGCAAGGCGCAGTCATCATGGCTTTGTTGGGCGTCCTCTATGCTCTCCACTGGTACCTGGTCATGCGCCAAAACAAGGACCACAATCGTAAGGAGGATGATCTCATTCTTCTAGCAAAGGCGATCAAAACGATCAACGATCAGACCTTGCTCTCTATTCCATTACGGACCTCTTTTTTCATGGGACTCCAGAACAAAACGAATCGCTTTGTGACGCTCTTCGCAAATATCGGTGAGGGTGAAATGGGTGAGCGCTACGAGCGACTGATGAGAGATCGCTATCCATTTCCCGGACCCAATCTATCCGAAATAATTTCCGAGTATCAGGTCGACTACCTCGTCGTTGACGAAGATTCTCTCAGCGCACTGCCCCAAAACTATTACGAGTTCTCCCCTTTTCGCGAGGCGATGCGGGCTGGACGCTACACCCTTTATTCAACCCGATGAAGCTAGGATTCCTACGAGATATGCTGGTGTACGGAGGGCTTTCGGTCCTCTCCCGCTGTTCCGCTTTGCTCACAGCGCCTTTGCTCACGACCATCCTCACCGTGGGCGAATACGGCATCGTCGATACACTCAATGCGACGATCGCGATCGCCTCGCTCCTCGTGGGGCTCAATCTCGACTCTGGTGTTTTTCGGCTCTACTACGAGAAAGATGAGCACCAACGAGGCGCTTTGCTAACGACGACTCTTTTGCTCTACGTGAGCGCATCCGGACTCCTTGCCGTCTTTGTATTCATAGGTAAGGAATCCGTTTCTCAATGGATCTTCGGCGACAGCCAATTTGCTTCGCTTGTTGCCCTCAGCATCATCCGCTTCCCATTCCTCCTAGCTTTTCAGCAAGGGTGCAGTCTACTGAGGATGCTAGGCAAGCCATACGCTTTTTCAGCCTTTAACCTAGCACTCACCCTAGGAAATGTTTGCGTTGTGGTGGCCCTCTACCTCACCGATGGACTCCAAATCGCGCCACTTATTGGATGGTTCTCAGCGCTACAAGTGGTGATCACTTTTGCTCTAATGGTTTACGTTCGCAGCTATTATCACGGACGGTTTTCAACGCCTCTTTTGCGAGAGCTCCTTCACTACGCCCTGCCACAGATGCCATCCCTACTGATTAATTTTCTCATCATGGGCTCCATGCCTTTTTTGATCACTCGCCTTAGCTCAACGCATGATACCGGACTCTTTTCCCTCGCTCAACGCCTTGCGCAGCTCTTTGGCATTCTCGTTTTTGCGTTTCGCACGGCTTATGATCCACTCATGATGCGACTCATGGCAGAACAGCCATTAGAGACCTTTCGTGACGCCTCAAGGGAGAGCTTCCGCTTCTATTGTACCCTGCTCGCGCCCCTTGCCCTTTTCGTCTCCATTGTTCCCATCGCATTCCCCTATATAATTCACGAAAAGTTTAGTCAGGCGCTTCTAATCCTCCCCCTTCTTACCTTGGCAAATTTTCTTATGGGGCTGCAGAATATACTCGGATTAGGGATCGCATACAGCAAACGGACCAAATACCTCTCCTATGCGCAAGGGTGGGCTGCCGGACTTTTTTTTCTACTGGCATACCCTCTCATTGGCAACTACGGGTTTCAAGGGGCAGCGCTGTTGGTTCTGATGGCCACGAGCATGCAGGTTCTAGCCGTCCTATTTTACAGTCAGCGTCTGCTTTCCATTCCCTATCCTATGATTGGAGCAACTCTTGCTGTAGCATTGACCCTGTCGACTTTTTTCCTACCGCCCATATTTCAATGGACAGCTGTGTTGCTTATCGGAGGATTCGCCATAAAGGAATGGCGGCACAATCGATTTTGGCTTCAGATCACGAATGCGTGATCGTTCCGCCACCGAGACAAAGATCTTCGTCATAGAAAACCACAGCTTGACCGCGCGTGATGGCACGTTGCGGCGTGTCGAACGTCACCGTGACCCGATCCTCGTCCCCTTCGACAAGGCATGGCTGTGCTTGTTGCCGGTACCGCACCTGTGCGCTGCAGCGCAGTGGCAGGATGGGAGCTTCTTGGACCCAGGTGAGGTCCGTTGCCTCCAAAGTAGTGCGGTAGAGTCGCGGATGATTTTCTCCCTGGACGACGATCACGACGTTGCGATCGACCTCTTTATCGGAGACAAACCAGGCCTCTCCCGGTCCACCAATTCCCAGGCCCTTGCGCTGACCAATGGTGTAGAAAGCGGCTCCCGAATGACGTCCCATGACAACCCCCTCCGGCGTCTCGAAGTCGCCTTCTTGGAAAGGGATGTAGCGTCCGATAAACTCCTTAAAACGTCGCTCGCCAATGAAACAGATGCCAGTGCTATCTTTTTTTGTCGCCACAGGAAGAGCGGCCTTCCTCGCGATTTCACGCACCTCGGGCTTGGGTAGATCTCCTAGAGGGAAGAGGACCCGTTCCAACACCGACCCCTTTACCGCATGAAGAAAATAGCTCTGGTCCTTATTGGAATCCAGACCCCTTAAAAGCTTGCCGCCTTTCGTACGACAGTAGTGTCCCGTGGCAACAAAATCAGCTCCCAGCTCAAGCGCCTTCTGAAAAAAAACCTTAAATTTTATCTCTCGATTGCAAAGGATATCAGGGTTCGGCGTCACCCCCGCTTTGAGTCCATCTAAAAACTCGGAAAAAACGTTATCCCAATATTCCTTAACAAAGTTGACGGAGTAGTAAGGGATGTCAATTGCCTCGCAGATTCGAGCGACATCTTCGTAGTCTTCTGTGGCAGGGCAGTCCTCCGAGGAGTCCTCCCAATTCTTCATAAAGAGACCGACTACGCGGTAACCTTGTTGTTTTAAAAGGAGAGCCGCAACGGCTGAATCGACCCCACCAGATAGTCCCACTACGACAGTTTTATCCACAAACACGCTCTATTCCAAAATTCACCCCAAAAATATAATTGATTTCGCCATTATAATCAAAAAGTTTCAAGCCTCGGAAACCGAAACTTGAAACTTAATATTGGGGCACCTTGAAAATCTGACTAGAGATCGTTTTCGATCTCTTCCATCAATTTACGTGCTTCCTCTTCGAGGTTTTGCTCATCAATCGCCTTCGCCGCCTCTTCGCGTGCAGTCGCAGCATCGATGAGCTCGCCGTCATCGGACGAGCCACAAGAGGTTAGGCCGAAACAGGCTACAGTTGAAAGAATACCGAATGTTAAAAACTTCTTCATTGGATTTACTCGCCTCCCTGAATATTTTGTAGATTCTTCATATGACGCTCCGTCTCTTTCGCACGCATTTTCTGCGTAGCACGCAGTAATTCGTCGTTGTTCTTCTCGCGAGCCAGTTCCTCAATGCGGTCGATTTTTGCCATGCGCCGCTCGTGGTGGTTGGTCTCTCTAGTTAGCTTCTCAAGCTTCTTATCAGATACATCACCAAAGCGACCCTTTGCCTTAGAAGCGTGCTCCTTAGAAGCGTGCTCCTCCAGCTTTCCTTTCGCTTTGTCTGCCTTGTTCCACCCTTCGGTCTTAGCTGAATCTACGGCCTTACGACCCTTCCCTGCAGCTTCCTCTCCGCGCTTCCAGGATGGCCTCTTGGCGATATCCTGATTCTCAGCAGTAAGGGGTTGTCCGATCATCATGCCCGTACTCAACAGAGCAAAGAAAATACTCTTTTTCATAGGTCTAGCCTCCATATGGGGTTAAGCTTCATGCTCCACTATGCCATAAGAAATTATTGTTTTAAAATATTTTCTTTCTTTTTTTTAGGAAAGACCGACTCCTTTGGGAAATCTCCGTCAATATAATCGAGAGTGGGCAGAGCCTTAATGATTTGCAGCTTTTGCTTTTCAAGCTCCTGTTCATTCATTGGACGTAGACCAGTTCCAGGTTCCATCACACCCGACAAGTACTCCACCGGATAAAGATGACTCCCCTCTCCTTGCAAACTTGCCACCGCCGCGCACTTATCTAGCTCCGTGTTCAGCAGAGTTAGATCCCACGGCCAGATGCAGCGCTCATCTGCGAACTTCTTGATCTGCTGTAGCAGGTCCTTGACTTCCCCTGGCTTACTCCGAAGTCGCTTATCAAGCTCCTTAGCCAACCTCGGCTTTCCGTAACGGAAGAACCCTTTTACGACGGCAGTCGCCTCGAGCAGCGCTTTGTTACGCTTATTCACTCTGCCAACCAAGCTCACGGAGCACGACACCTCTTTAAAGGATTTGACGAGTGCACGGTAGTGACGGGCGGTCAACACGTACTGCTTGAGGAGC
>JBFIDQ010000223.1:0-5369 GCA_041603795.1 Chlamydiales bacterium | reverse complement strand
TGCTGCTGCCGCAGCAAAAAACCCGCACTGCACGTACTGCATATGTCCGTGACAAAAACTTATGCGTAAAAGGGTACCCGAAATATTTTTGGCCTGTTCACCCTTGCAGGGGTGGGTTTCGGTCGTTTTTGGGGACGAAGTTCCGACAAATGCTAGTCCATGGTTTACGCCACAGGCTAGTACGTGTCGGGGCATTCGCCCCTAATGCTAGTTTGGGTGGAATTGGTTTTCGTTCCTGGCGTGACCGCAAAGGTGAGCTGTGCCTAATTGCCTTATTAGCGAAAAGTCACTGTGGCTGGTACATGGAACTTATGAAAGAGTTTGCGGACGCCGCTTTCCTCTGAGACTGAACGCTCTTCTTTTTGGATGTCTACGGTTACAATGGGGTAGTCCGTGTCCTCTAGGAGGCTACGGTAGGCTTGAGCGAACTCCTCCACTGCGGGATCACTACGTTCATCGAGGAAGATGCAGACGGATTGCCCCTTGCCAAGGGCGCGGCGAATACGACGCTCCGTTTTGTCCTTTAGATCGCTGGGATCGAGCTGTGGTGTGGCAAATATCGTAAAGAAGCGCTGTAGGAGCTTTAGCCACATGGAGCGGCCTTTCTTGCACTCGAAGAATAGATGCATTCTTTGGCGCTGGGCACCAAGGACCATTAGGCTATCTGACCATGACCGGTAGGAGGTGACGAGCAGGGCGGGCTTACCGGGAGGGACGTTTTTCTCTCCCTTAATGGTGAGTTCAAATCCAACGAGTGAGACGAGCATTCCGATGAATCGAATGAAATAATCGCGTAAATGCACCATAAGATACAGCGTCCACGCTGTGATGATGATTCCGCAAATGGTGAATCCCTTGTCTGCTCCGTAACCCATGAGTTCATTAACGAGGTAGAGCATGCCTGATGCGATGAGAACTCCTGTAAAGGAGAGGAAGTTGGAGGCGGCAACAACTTGACCGCGATGCTGGTCTGGACTAGCAATCTGTATGAAGGAGTCTAAGGGGACGACATACATTCCGGCCATTACGCCCGTTATTAGAATGATGATGATGACGGCGACAAGGTTTTCGGAGTAGTAGTCGAGTAAAAATGCGCAGATACCCATTCCAAGTCCGGCAAGTGGAACGAGCCCTAATTCCACATGCTTTCCACAAATTCGACCCGCCAAATTCGACCCTATTCCAATGCCCAGTGAGGTCACGAGAAAGAGGTAGCCCCCCTTGGTTTCGTTGAGCCCTAGTGACTGGATAGCGAATGGAATAATGTTGAGCTGAACGTAGGCGCCTGCAAAGAGAAAGAATGCTGAGCCAAAAAGGGCAATCAGTAGAGTGTGTTCTTTTTTTGCCGTACGCAAAGAGCGGTAGATTTCTAGTAAGAAGAGAGGGGAAAATTTTCTCTGAGATCCGGAGGGGGGGGTGTAATCGATATGCGTACTAAAAAAGAGACCTGCAAGGGAGATACTCACACAGACCGTTCCCACTACGATAAAATTTCCATCGGTGATGTCCGTCATAAAAGAAGCGAGGAACGTTCCTATGATGACAGCGAAATAAGTGAAGGCTGTGAGGAGTCCATTTGCCTT
The DNA here is from genome assembly GCA_041603795.1 of Chlamydiales bacterium. GTDB lineage: Bacteria > Chlamydiota > Chlamydiia > Chlamydiales > JBFIDQ01 > JBFIDQ01. The sequence goes on along the minus strand of JBFIDQ010000223.1, from coordinate 3,786 downwards.
AGAAATCCGCTCTGACTCCACAATTTCTGGCACAATGCCATACTTGGATGGTCCAAATAGAGCGCTTTGTGTGGCCATGAGAAAGAGTGAGGCAAAGCATCCCACCCTGCTGTGGAAGTATACTGCGGTCACTCCGGCAACCATGACCACTACCTCGAGTCCCTTGCTCCATATGATGATGTTTCGCTTGCTTAGGCGGTCGGCTAAGGTTCCAGAGAGCGCAGAGAAGAGCAAGAATGGTAGAACAAATACGGCACCTGCGGTGGCGAGGATGGAATTGCTCATTTCCTTACCCTGGAGGTCGATTAGGAAATAGATAATCAGGAGCTTAAAGAGGTTATCGTTTAGAGCCCCAAGGAATTGGGTCGTGTTGAGGTAGGTGAACGGAGAGCGCTTACCTGTGAAGAAGTCTTTCATAAGATCCTGTGTCTCAATAAATAAGAAGAACTATTATAGCGCATTTTCGAATTTTTTGCCTAATTTGTACCGACCATTAATCGGTTGAGTAGATCAAGGGCTCTATCTATAATTCCTATCATGACGTCGGGCATCTACTACAGTAATAAGGTCGAGCACCTTTATGGTCTACTGCGCGATAGGATTTTTTTGGATAATTCCTCTCTTTTCACGCGCCGATTGGTAGTATTGCCAAGTGAAGCGATGCGACAGTGGCTTAAATTGCAGATGGCGGAAGACCCTTCTCTTGGAATCTGTGCCGGAGTCGACCTTCTTTTTCTCGATCAGGCGCTGGATCACCTTTATCACGACAAGGCCAAGCCGCCGAGCGCGACGGCCCTTACTCTCCTACTCGAACGTGAGATTCGACGTTTTTGGGAAAGGGGAGACGTGGAGGGATGGGAGGAGGTTTGGCGTTATTTGATGCTCACCCATGGTAAACCATGGACGCGGCGCGCCGATCGTCGCTTAAGTTTGTTGTGTGAGCAGCTGTCCAAGCTTTTTAAGCAGTACGGGCTGTTTGGTGCGGAGGTCGTAGCGGACTGGAAGGGCGGGTGGCAAGCGGACCTCTGGCATCGCATTTTTCCGGAGGGCTCTCCGTGGAGGGACGTGGGCTCCAGTAGTGGCAAGGGACTCCATCTCCATTTGTTTACAATGAGTTTTCTTCCACCACAAATCATGCGACTCCTTCTAGACTCCAACACGACGCTCAGTTTCTATCACCTCAGTCCGTGTGCAGTGTTTTGGTCGGATATCGTAACGGATCGACAAAGCCGGCGTCTCCACCGATTTTGGGAGAAGAAGGGCGCGAATAAGCGTTCTCTAACGGATCTCGATAGCTACCTCAGGGATCGCAATGGACTCCTTGCCAACTTTGGGCGGATGGGACGTGAGATGGCGATCGCTTTGGAGGGAGTTGAGTTGGAAAGCGAGGAGTGGTACGACTTGCCGGAGGCGCCAACTCTACTCGCTTCTATGCAATCAGATCTACTCACGTTACGCAATCCTCTGGAAGAGGAGCCTCTGGTGCTGGACGAATCGGATCGCTCGTTTGAGGTCCATGTGGTCCCATCGCGAAGGCGTGAAATCGAGATTCTCTACGACAATATTCTACGGCACAAAGGAATTGCTCCTCGTGATGTGATTGTGATGGCTCCGGATATAATGGAATACAAGTCTGATATCGAGGCTATATTCGGTGCGAAGGAGAGTCGACTCAACTATCAAATTATGGATGTCCGGCCGGAGGAGGAGAATCGCCTACTCCAGGGACTCCTACTCCTCTGGCAGATCGCTGAAAGCCGCTGGGAGGTATCCCTGATGTCTCAGCTCTTTTCCCACCCCTACTTTCAGAAGCGCTGGAAGATTGAGCCTCATGAGGTCGAGCGGTGGACCGAGTGGATACATCTTGTAGGGGTGAAGTGGGGAGTTGATCAGGAGCATCGCAACTGGATTCTTCGCCATCACTATTGCCGCCGTGACCTGCCAGCGGGTGCCGCATCGAGTACGTGGGAGGAGGGATTTAGCAGGCTCTCCGATGGACTAGCTCGGGGCGGTCTTGGGATCGCCATCAACGAGGCGCCCCTTCTTGCGAGGTTAATTCAGCTGATCCGTTCCCTGAGGAACGACTTGCAGCCCCTTATTGATGGAAGCGAGAAGAGCGTAGAGGAGTGGACCGGACACCTACTTGCTCTATTCGATACCTACTTTGAGGGAGAGGCGAGAGAGTGGGAGTGGATTGCTGCTGAGATGGCGCGGTTCCGCGAGTCAGGAAGCGTACTGGAAGGGAGTCTCTTTCGGTTCACGCCCGTGCAGGCAATCCTGAACGCATCGCTTACCAAAGAAAGCGTGATTGTGCGCGAGAATCACCTCAATAGTGTTCGCTTTTGCTCCATGTTGCCCCTCCGAGCTATCCCTACACGGGTTTTGGCGCTGCTAGGACTGGAAGAGGGGGTCTATCCAGGGAAGAACAGGTTGCAGTCACTTAACGCGCTTGTGGGAGAGGAAAAGGCCGATTACTGTCCAACGCGAAGTGATTACGATCGCTATCTTTTTCTAGAAGCCCTTTTGTCCGCTCGCCAGCAACTTCTCATTAGTTATTGCGGGACCTCCGGCGGCGAGGAAAAATCCCCTTCTGTTCTTGTATCGGAATTGCTTGCCTACTTTGATTCAGGTTACCGCATAGGCTCCCAGCTACCCTCCCAGGCTCGGGTGATCAATCACCCATTTACTGAATACGATGCGCGCTATTTCCGGGGCGATCAGCTTCAAAGTTATCGAAAGCAGGCCTTCCGGTTGGCAGAGGCGCACTACGGAGAATCTGTTGAATCTCCGCGCTTTTTAGACTCGTGGTTTCAAGGAAAGCCACCAATTTTGACGGCACCGGAAGAAAAGGAAGTGACCATTGCCGCTCTTGAGGCATTTGCTCGTAGTCCACTGAGGAGCTACTTTCGCGATACCCTCGGTCTCTATATCGCCGAGGATGAAGAGCTCACCGATGAGGAGCCGTTTACTCTGTCGCCTCTGCGTCGCGCTCTGGTCCAGCGCGAGGCGCTTGTCGAGGGTGAGCAGGACGTGATCGCCAAGATAGACGTTCCCACAGGGTTGTTTCGCGACGTGGCTGTTGATGAGCTGCACGACGGTGTAGCTGAGTGGAGATCTCATCTATCTGCCATGCACACAAGTACTGACGATCTTTTTGAGATCACGCTAACTCACGATGTGTCGAGTTGCGAGCGGATTAGTGAGAACGAGGTGTTGCTGCCGCCGTTGCGGGTAGGTGACCTAACGATCGTCGGAAGGATTAAGGATCTTACTCCCGAGGGTATGTTGGCGTACGGGCGGAATAGCTTAAGCGATGTACTTAAATTTTGGCCGCGCCTTCTAATTTTGCAACTCATTCCAGACTACACTTTTGGTAAACGCGACCTACTTCTATTGAAATCTGGTGTACGAAAGGAATCCGCCTTGGATGATCCTCAGCTGCAACTTGAGAAGTTGATAAGTCTATTTTTTATTAATCGACGCCAACCGCTGCCCCTGTTGCCGGAATGGACAGATCCTTTGCTCAAGGGAAAGCCTCTTCCGGAGGATTTAAAAGAGACCTTTGAGGGGTTGTGGAAAACGGTTTATAGTCAGGAGCTACACTGGACCTTCCGTGGCGAGGAGACGCTGCCCGGCGAGGCGGTGCTTGGGGGCTACAAGGATCTTGTTCAAGAGGTCTACGGCGAGGTGCTCAAGCATGTGTAGCACCAAAACGGGCAAGATCTTAAACTATAGAATCACCACGGAGGCCCCCCATGAATACATCCGTTGACCACCTGCTAGAAG
>JBFIDQ010000222.1:0-5380 GCA_041603795.1 Chlamydiales bacterium | reverse complement strand
TCAGCTGAAAAATCAAAGTCTATGGCCGCACGGGGTATAGTTATACCGGAACAACTTGGAAAGTGGGGTTGATAGCCAGGGGCAAAAACCCTTGGCTATCAACCCCACTTTCCAAGTTGTTCCGGTATACACCCAAAGCTAAAAGTACGTCGACATCGGATCAATATCTACCGAGTGCCTTACTGAGGAGGGAATGCCTGCCTCGTGGATGGCGCGGTGGTAGGCGCGATTGAGAGGAGCGATGGCAGGTCCCTTGGCGAGGAACTGAAAGCGGAAGCGGTCTTTTACCTTGGCGTGACCCGCAGGCTGCACGGGAAATAACTCAAAATCCTTCGGGAGGTAACGTAGAAGGGCATTTCGCATGCGACCAGCAGCGTTTTCCGCGGCAAGAGGATCTTTTCCAGAGAAAAGGTACTTGGCAAAGCGACCAAACGGCGGGAAGGCAAACATCTCTCTTACTGCAACCTCTTCCTCATAGAAAGGTTCATATTCTTGATTTGCGGCGTGGCAAATGGTTCCGTTGTCAGGCATATGAGTCTGAATAACCACCTCTCCGGGAAGCTCGCCACGACCGGAACGGCCTGCTACCTGGGTGATGAGCTGGTAGACGCGCTCCGATGCGCGGAAGTCGGGGATATTGAGTGCGGAATCGCTGTTGAGAACGCCAACAAGGGTAACCTCCGGAAAGTGAAGTCCCTTGGCGATCATTTGAGTTCCGATTAAGACATCGGCCTTGCCCGAGCGAAATGCGGTTAGAAGCTTTTCATGCGACCCTTTATGCCGAGTCGTATCGGCATCCATTCGTAGAGTACGCACCTCGGGAAAAACAGCCTTGAGTGAACGCTCCACTTGCTCCGTTCCAACCCCGCGAAACTTCATGGTCTCGTCACTACCACATCCAGGGCAGCGTTTCGGCGGTGGAGAGAGGAGGTAACTGCATAGATGACAGGCGAGGTGCGCCTCCGAGCGGTGAAAGGTGAGAGCTACGTCGCAATGGGGACACTGCACAGCGGTCTGGCAGCTCTGGCAGAGTAGACTTGAGTGATAGCCGCGGCGATTGAGAAAGAGAATGGTTTGCTCACCACACTCCATACGCTTCTGAATGCCGTTGAGGAGAGGTTCAGAAAAATTCGTGTACCCCTGTGCCTTTTCGAACTCGCGCTTCATGTTGACAATCTGAACAGCAGGAAGCACGGCGCTACCTGGACGCTGTTTCATGATGCTGAGCTGATACTTACCACTCTTCGCGTTGTAGAAGGTTTCTAAGGATGGAGTAGCACTGCCAAGAATGACTGTCGACTGCGTAAAATGAGCACGCATCACCGCAACGTCGCGCGCATGGTAGCAAGGCGCCTCGTCCGTTTGCTTGTAGGTGGGCTCGTGTTCCTCGTCGACAATGATGAGGCCAAGGTTCTTTACCGGACTAAAAATAGCTGACCGTGCGCCCACGACAATTTGTGACTCTCCGCGGTGGATGCGGTGCCACTCGTCAAAGCGCTCACCCTGACTGAGACGGCAGTGGAGAACGGCTATTTTTTCCTGAAATCGCGCGCGAAAGCGCTGAATGGTCTGCGCCGTAAGAGCAATTTCCGGGACGAGCATAATCGACCCTTTCCCCTGGGACAGGGCGTGGTCAATGGCCTGAAGATAGACCTCCGTCTTGCCGCTTCCCGTAACCCCGTAAAGGAGGTGAGTAGAAAAAGTAGAGGTGTCAAGTGACGTGCGAACCTTGGAAAGGGCTTGCTCTTGCTCGGGAAGGAGCTTTTTTGCAGAGGTTCGAAAAACCTCCAGGTCTCGGAGAGGGTCGCGGTCGATTTGAACAGTCTCTACCTTCAACAGCCCAAGCTTAACTAGACTGTCAACTGGACTTCGAGAGACCCCGGCAATCTCCATAAGCTCGGTTAGAAGTAGCCCTCCAGTAACCGGCAGCATGGCGTCCAATACCTTAGCCTGCTGCTCTCGCTTTCCGCGTAGCTCACGGACCACTTCGATGAGCGCATCGCGACTCTTAGCACGGCGCACAAAGAGCTGTTGTTTGTGTTGCGTGGTGCCACGAACGCTCGCCGGAAGAAGAGCCTTTAGAACTTTACTGAGGGGGGCGCAGTAGTAGTCAGCTACCCATTGCGAAAGGCGAAAGAGATCTGGAGTAATGTGAGGACTGTCAGATGTAACGGAGCAAATGGACTGAAGTTTCGCAAACTGGGACTTCTCCTTTAGAAGGAACACAGTGCCTTTCCTAGGTTTTCCCCTTACAGGCACTTCAACGCGCATCCCCACCTCTACACTCATATCAGGTGGTATCCGGTAGTCAAGCGGACGGTCCAGGGCGAGATCGAGAATTACTTCCGCGACGCTCATGAACGGATATCCCGCTTCAAGGTGGTCCACAGCTGTCGCTTTGCATCAATTTCACCAAGAAGGGTGTCACTTTCAGGAAGGACAAAAAGGGGGGTGTTTCCGAGTAACGGACCTCGATCCGAAACGCTGCGACGCTCGCGTAAGTCGGAATGCTCCTCCAATGTACTCTCAGTGGCAATGACTCGTTGCAGTGATTTACGGGCAAAAAAAGCATCCCACCCTTGTTCGCAGTCAACTCGAGTTACCGGAACAGCGGCTGCTTCTTGCTCCGGAAGCGATAGCGCCCGCGCAATGTTGGCGAGAAGTTGCGGGGAGTCATGTTCACCAACAAGCACGGCAACTGGCGGTAGGGCACGCTCTGTTTTCCAGCGCTCCTTCACTACGCGCGCTTCCTTGTCGTCAAGCGGCTCCGCCAGTAGAGGTACTTTTGGAAAAAGGCGTTGCATGAGGGTACGGACCTCATTGCAGTCGACTGCATCCACCTGCGCGGCGGCTTCACGAATGACTTTCTCCGGTGTTCTAGGCTTCTCCGGTTCCTTTGCAACGGGCGTCGCCAGCGGTCGTGGCTGCGGACGCGGCTTGGGCGGAGCGGAACGGACCACAGGCTTAGGTGGCAATGGCGGTGCAGCTTTCTTTGGAGCCGACCACGGAGCATAGGACTCCACTTCCTCGTGCGTGGTCCAAAGGCGCGCCCCGGCGCAAAATTCTTGTTTAAGAAATGATTTGGTGAGCTGGATAAGCTCCTGATAAGGTTCAGTGAGTGCTGGATTGGGCATCGGCAAAGACTTGGGTCACCTGCGGTAAAAGATTTTCAAAACCCCGTTTGGTGTACTGCCGAATAAGATGTTGCTGCGCTTGGTCCACTCCGCCGCGATAAATCCGATCCAGTAAGCTCACCACATAAGGGGCATGAAAGAGGGTATCGAACTCGCGCCTGTGACGCAAGAGGAAAAAGATAACATTTTCGTTGTGAGCATAGGATGCCAATTCCTTGGTGACCTGTTGTCCCGCTTTATGCATGTTTCGGATCAAAGAGTGCATCGATCGAGATAGAGCCTTTAGGTGTAAAGGAGAAATTTGGCCACTTGCTTTCCAGGTGAGCAAATGGTCACGACAAAGAAGGGCCTGACGGTAGGCACGCTCACTTCGTTCCACGAGGGGAGCTTGGTGTTGGTTGGGTTGCATAAGGTGCGCGTAGTGCACGAATGATTTTAAGCTTCCTTGTTGGACCGTCCACGGAAAGGTCGGTGCAAAGGTCATGAGCTGTCCGGATAGCTCTGTGACCCCCTCTAACAGCTCCTCACGACGTCTCTTGGGCGGTCCTGGCGGAATCTTCGAAAGGGCACAACCGTTATAATACGCTTCAAGTTCTTGCGTCGTGGCGTAACATTTCAAAAAGTTACCCAGTAGAAACTGAAAAAGAAGAGAGGGGTGGAGCGACCGTAGATTGGGAAAGAGAGTACTCGGTATGGGTATGCTCGTTACCGCCACGGCTGGCCGCCTCGCTTTCGCGGGTTTAAGTTAGGTTAGCAAACGTCTCGCATTTCAAGATAGCAAAGAGGATATTTTAGCAACTAGTGAAAAATTTAATATCTCGATTTTTTTTGTTGTATAATAAAATTTTTACTAACTGGCGCGGTAGGCGAGGTCGACAATCACGGGCATATGATCCGATGGGAAATGACCCCCAACACGGGCGGCTTCTACTCCATGAATCAAGGCTTGAAATTTGCTGTTGATGAGAACGTGGTCAAGAATGACGCCTGGGACACCGATTCCCTGGAAGGGACGCACATCACCCTGCTTGGCATTTGTATAGGTAGAGAGTGGTCCAATGTGACCCAGAAGGGGGTAGAGGTCGGAGCGATTGAGATTATTCTCTGTTAGCAATTCAAGGAGGCTGTCGCCGTCCCAAAAAGGTAAGCTATTCATATCTGGACGCAAGGGGAAGGCGTTGAGGTCACCTGCAAACAAGCAAGGGAGGTCGTCATAATCTCCGATGATCCCCTTAATGAGTTCGGCCTCGAACTCGCGGTTTTCAATCTTTCCAAAGGTGAGGTGAGTGTTGAAGGCATAAAAAGAATCACCTGTAACTTTATCGAGAAACTTTCCCATGGTAAGGGTCCGTGGTGCCTTGGAGCCGGGCGCAAAGCTCGGGTAGTCGGGGGTCTTGGAGAGCCACCAAACGCGCTCCTCCAAAAGTTCTAGGCGATCCTTGCGAAAGAAAAATCCGTTGAGCTCCCACGATTTTTTCCTAGGATTGGCCTTGGCGCGATCGCGGTAGGCAATCCCGTCAGTAGAGCGATAGCCGATGAAGTGGTAATCACTACCCACGCGTTCCATTAGGTCCTCTACCTGCTTCTGAAGGAGCTCCTGTGGGCAAATGAGATCGGCTGCCACATGATGCACGAGTTCGGCCACGCGATCCTTACGCTTTACCCAGTGGTGTTCTTTGGGCAGTTTGTTCTCATACACGGTAAAGAGCATGTTGTAGCTCATCACACGTAGTTTCTGATCGATCTTGTCTTTCGCCTTCTGTAAGCGTTTCCAGTGACGCTGTGTGAGCATGCTTCTTTTTAGATCGAGGCGCTCCGCCTTCTCAATAGTTGGTAGAATTGAATGTGTTACCTGGGCAGCGCAGGTAGTGGTCCATAGCAGTGCGAGTAGGCAGAGTCGGTTAAACATAAGATGCTCCTTAGATGTCATGAGATCTTATGTGACGAACAGTTGGCAGTCAAGCAACGCTCCGTTAGAAGCAGGGTAATTGTATTATGTAAATTACTTTGGCGTAGAGGCGGAGGCATACTTTTACCCACATATTTTTGACGGAATTTGCGGTTTGTGCGGTGCGTGCTTTTTTGCTGCGGGAGCAGCATTGGCACCTAGCCCCAGGTGAAGGCGCAGCCGGAACCTGGGGTACGGTTGCAGGAGGGGTTCGCGCTGCGGGAGCAGCGCCGGCGAATCGGTATGCCTTGAACTCTATGTACAATCAACACTGCCCAAACCGCTACGGCCCGCCGGC
>JBFIDQ010000221.1:0-5425 GCA_041603795.1 Chlamydiales bacterium | reverse complement strand
GGTCGCCGGCTCGGGGACGGCAAATGTAAATGCGTCGACGTCGAGGTAGACGATGCTGGTGAGCCCCATCTCGTCGGATAGAAAACGGTTCGGTTTACCGCGACTTTTGCCGCCACCAGAGCCTTTGCCCGCATAAAGTGCGCTTACGGCGTCAATGTCATCCTGCAGGAGTGAGCGCTGGGTACCGCCATAGAAGGTGGACATGACTGAGGGGAAGTCGTCCTCGTGGTCCAGGCCGATGGCGTGTCCTATCTCATGTAGGGCCACCGTTTCGAGGTCGATGATCTTGTTCGGAAGGCCCGCGGCGAGGTCCGCGTTGGCGAGGGCGGCATCGTCCGTCCAGAGGTAGGCGTCATTAAAGAACATCTCAGAATGCCACGATGGCTTTTTCGACCCACCTCCCGAGAGTTTACCGGTCCAGGTCACCGCGAGGATGTTGGCTCCATTGGGGTCGAGACTTGTGAAATAACTCTCCGGAAGGAATCCTCCCATTACGATGTTCGCATATCGCCAGTCGGCGCCTTGATCGAGTGAACCGCCAAGTCCGTCAAAGACGTCGTAGTTGGCACCTTGGTCGCTTTTGTAGGAAAAGTTCAGGTTTGAGGCGGAAGCAATCGCGTCCCAGCTGCTGAACGCATTTTGAAGGCTAGTGGTAATTTGGGGTGCCGAGAGATCTGTTGAGTAGTCGCTCGTGTCTAATACGACGTTGACTGTGCTGCTTTTGGTTGCATTGTCCCAGCCGCCAGCGTCTCCTAAGTTATTGAAACTGTAGGTGTAACCTGTTGCGACATGAAGAATAAGTAGTGCGTGTAGGGGAATGTGTGTGGACATTAGATAGTTTCCTGGGTAGATGTGCTGTCAGTGGAGAGTTTATCAAATAATCTTTTTAAATTCAATATTAAATTTGACATCCGTTGTAAAACGTTGCAAATAACCACGCTGGCTCGGGCACGAAAATCCGAGAGGGAATTGCTGCTTCCTTAGGTCTCCGCGTGAGCGTGATAGGTCTTTTCTTCTTTGGTTTCTACGAGAAGGGAGCGATAGAGCGCGATTTGGGTGGCATCAAGGCTTTCCTCATAGGCGATTTCGCCGTGGAGGGCGTTATCGAGTCCGGATTCTTCTTGAATAATTGAGACGCGAACAGGGGTGATTTGGTTGATGAGGTGGAAGAGCCCATAGGTCACTCCTAGTGAATACAAAAACGTACCGAGGGCGGCCAAAGTTTGCTTCCAGAAGAAGCTGCTTCCACCTCGTAGCAGTCCATCCGCTCCATCTGGATTGATGAGAGTAGACCCAAAGACGCCAAGCAGGACGATTCCAAGCATGCCTCCGATGCCGTGAACGCCGAGGACATCCAAGGCGTCATCCCATCCGATTCTGTTCTTCAACATGACCGCTAGGTAGCAAACAAGGCCGGCTGATGCGCCCATAATTACGGCTTCGTTTATTCCCACAAAGCCGACGGCGGGGGTAATTGTGGCGAGGCCTGCAATACTGCCGATGAGGAAACCAACTACCTTCGGTTTTCCTTCGAAGTACCAGTCAAGACCCACCCAAACGACAGCTGCTGCGGTGGCGGCAAGCTGCGTGTTGAGAAACGCTAGAACGGTGATCTTGTTTACTCCGAGTGCACTGCCGGCGTTAAATCCGAACCATCCAAACCAGAGCAGGGCAGTTCCTAAGGCGATGATGGGAACGTTGTGAGGCTTGAGTTCAAGGTTTCGCCTTTTTCCAACGTAAAGTACCGATGCGAGGGCCGCACCACCTGCGGTGGTGTGAACGACAATGCCCCCGGCGAAGTCGAGGACGCCCCACTGTGCGAGTAGACCGCCTCCCCAAATCATGTGAGCAAAGGGGTAGTAGACGACAAGTTGCCATGCGATAAGAAATAGGGCGTAGGCCTTAAACGTGATTCGGTTGATGAATGCTCCGGTAATCAGCGCGGGGGTGATGATGGCGAACATCATCTGGTACGAAACAAACACTAAGGTGGGAAGTTGTGTGTCCGGTACCAGATCTGTGAGAGCAATTCCTCGGAGAAAGGCTTGGTCAAGGTTGCCGATGACGCCGCCCACATCTCCACTAAAACAGAGAGAGTAACCCACGAGATACCAGAGCAGACTGCTCACTCCTAGGGAGAGAAAACTTTGGTTGAGTATCGTAAGCACGTTCTTCTTATCACTAAAGCCACCATAGAAAAAAGCGAGGCCAGGGGTCATTAGAAACACCAAAGCCGCTGAGACTAGAATAAAAGCCGAATCGGTACTGTCCATCATTGTGTTCGTTCTCTTAGGTCGATTAAATAAAGGTCTGGTGTAGTTGTCCTTAGCGTTTTATTGCAACCACTTCGTTGATGTACGGCTTGAGATATTTGCTACATAGGACTATCACCTTGAGATGAATAGGGAGAGAGCATGCGTAAGTTTTGGATGATGGCGCTTGTTGCAGTGATGGTGACGTCTTGCAGTGGGGGTGGGGAAAAGATGACCTACACGAAGGTGGGTACGGGCTCGCAGGCGGGGGTCTATTACTCGGCGGGACTCGCCCTAGCTGAATTGGTGAACCGCTCTGGAGACCCTGTTGATTTAAGTGTGGAGTCGACAGATGGCTCTGTCTTCAACGTCAATGCGGTTTTGCAGGGGGAGCTCGATTTTGGTTTTGCACAGGCAGATCGCCAGTACCAGGCCACGAGAGGACTGGGTGTATGGAAGGACAATCCGCAGGAGAATCTACGATTCGTCTGCAGCTTTCATACGGAGGCGGTGACCTTAATCGCAGCGGACGATAGCAATATTTGGTCGCTACCCGAGTTGCGTAACTCGACAACCTCTATCGGTAGCGCGGCATCTGGGACGAGAGGGAACGCATTGGATCTGCTGGGCGAAGTCGGACTAAAACCTGAGGTGGATTTTAACGCGGAAGATCTAAAGGCGTCGGAGGCGTCGATGATGTTACAAGATCGACGCATCGATGCGTTTTTCTATACTGTGGGTCACCCCAATGGCTCACTAATGGAGGCAACAAACGGAAATCGTAAGGTGCACTTTGTTCCGATAACGGGAATGGAAAAACTCCTGAAACAATCTCCGTATTACTCCCTCACGGCGATCCCAAAGCAGCTCTATCCTAAGGCTACGAATAAAGGGGACGTGGCGACGATCGGAATGAGAACGACGCTGGTGACTCACGCAGACATTCCGGAAGATGTTGTCTATACTACGGTAAAGAGTCTCTTTGAGGGACTCGATTCCTTCAAGGCGCGTCACCCATCTTTCCAACAGTTGACACCGCAGGAAATGCTTGGCGGGCAATTTGCTCCGTTACACCCTGGAGCGGAACGCTACTTCCGTGAGGCGGGACTTCTTTAAGTGGAAGCAGAAGAGGTTGAGTTTGGAAGTAGGCAGTCAGTTGGCATCGCTCGCTGGTTGATTCCTCTTGTCGCCGCTCTTTGGTCACTTTTCCAGCTGGCGGTGGCCGGACCTCTTCTACTCGATAGTGTCATCGTGCGTTGTTGTCACCTCGCCTTTGCGGTGTCCCTCGTATTTCTTTGCTTCCCTTGGCGTGTGATGCACGTGCCTTTGCGGTTCTGGGATCTCATGCTGGCGTTGCTAGCGGCGGGCACGGCGCTCTACTTGGCGATTGATTATGAGGGGATTGCGGAGCGTCAGGGACTCCCTCTTCCTCGCGATCTGTTAGTTGGCGGGCTCCTCCTCGTTCTCGTTTTGGAGGCGGCCCGGAGATCCCTGGGACCCGCCCTACCAGCCGTAGCACTGCTCATGATGCTGCTAAGTCTGTTTGCATCGGATCTGCCGGAATTTCTAGCGTCACGCGACGTCTCGTTCTCACATCTCATTAGTAAACTGACTCTCTCCACGGAGGGAATTTACGGAATTCCTCTACGGGTATCATCCGACACGGTCTTTCTATTCGTGCTTTTCGGAGCGATGCTCGATAAGGCGGGTGGTGGACGCTACTTCGTTCACTTGGCTACGCATCTCCTCGGTGGCTATACGGGAGGTCCTGCTAAGGCTGCGGTGTTGGCAAGTGGACTAACAGGAATGGTCTCGGGATCGAGCATTGCCAATACGGTAACGACCGGAACATTTACCATCCCTCTGATGAAGCGGTGCGGCTACCCCGCAGAAAAAGCAGCAGCGATTGAGGTCGCTGCGAGCACCAACGGGCAGTTGATGCCGCCCATAATGGGAGCTGCAGCTTTCATTATTGGGGAGTACTGCAATCTGCCCTATCTGGAGGTGGTGCGGGCGGCGATTTTGCCAGCTCTCGTCTCCTATCTGGCCCTCTTTTACATCACGCACCTGGAGGCGCTGCGCCTGGACCTGAAACCTGTGGTTATCGATGAGCGTATCTCATGGAGCGAGGGACTCTATTACTTCTTCCCTTTGGCCTACCTTCTTTATTCCCTTATCTACGAAAGACGGTCTGCTTCTAACTCGGCCATGGGAGCGATTTTCATTCTTTCTCTGGTGATTGTTTTACGATCGCTGCTAGCAGAGCGGTCGCTGAAAAATGGATTGGTGACGCTCTTGGAGGCTCTTGTTGCGGGTGGACGCAATATGATGGGAATCGGGGTGGCGGTGGCGGCAGCTGGAATCATTGTAGGCGTTGTCTCGATGGGACTCGGATCAAAGATCACGCAGGTGATCGGATTCCTAAGCTTCGGCAATCTCTATCTTCTGTTGCTGATCACTGCGGTGATTTCTCTATTTCTCGGCATGGGACTCCCCACAACAGCGAACTATATTGTCATGGCAAATCTTACGGTGCCGGCGATACTTGTATTGGCGGCAGATCACGACCTGGCGGTGCCGCTCATTGCAGGGCATCTATTCTGCTTCTACTTTGGGATTCTAGCCGACGATACGCCGCCTGTAGGTCTAGCGGCGTATGCGGCGGCAGCGATTGCGAAGTCCGATCCGATCCGAACCGGAATTCAGGGCTTCGCCTACGATATGCGAACGGCACTGCTCCCTTTCGCCTTTATTCTAAATCCACAGTTCTTACTTATCGGAGTCGATACCCCCAGCGGCATCGTGTGGATGTTCGCCAAGGCAATCCTAGGGATGGCCGCATTCTGCGCTTGCAGCAGAGGCTGGCTCGTGATGGCGGCAACGCCGCTGCATCGTCTCCTCCTCGCGTCAGCGTCAGCTCTGCTGCTATTCGGACAGCAACCGATCTATGATTTTGCCGGAATAACTCTGTTCCTCGCCGTCTGGCTGCTTCAGCAGCGCCAGAAACTGACCAGTGCCTAGTCGACTAATCCCTCGTGGGCTGATCGTGGGGGCTTTATTGCTGTATAGGTGGCGCCCCTACCGGGGCGCGGGGTTCTATTTCGCTGTACCCCGAGCTGCCTCGCTATCGCTCGTTGCACGGGGCTTGCCTCTGTCGTGGCTACCGCCACGTG
>JBFIDQ010000220.1:0-5455 GCA_041603795.1 Chlamydiales bacterium | reverse complement strand
GTCGTCCAAATCAAGGGCGGTGGCTATGAACGCTGCTGTTTAGGAACCGCCGTGGTACGGATCCGTATGCCCGGTGGTGTGGGGGGACGAGGGGCCGGGAGGCTCCTCTCCTACCCGATCCTATGGCGTGAGCCATAGGCTGGTACGTGTCGGGGCATTCGCCCCTAATGCTAGTTTGGGTGGAATTAGTTTTTGTTCCTTGAGTGACCGAAAAGGTGAACAAGGCCCAGATACGCGCTCAGATCAAAAGGCTACGTGGCTCTGAAAACAAAAAAGCCACGTAGCTATTTTTCGCTACCCTTGCTTTTCTGCAAGAGCGGCTGTGGCGTCGCTATCGGAGATAATCTTCCCGAAGGCTTTCCACTGAACACGACCCACAAGTGGATCGTAACCCTTTACTCGCTCGTCGGTGGCGCCGTAACGGAGTCCGGTAAAGGGAATGTTCTTCGCTTCACATGCTTTAGCTACCGGCTGAAGGTGCGATGCCTTGTCGTTAATAAAAACCACCTTCTTTGGATGTAGATCCAGTTTCTCCATTAGCGTAGAGAAGGCCCCACCTTTGTCGCTTCCTGCGGTAAAGAGAATACCTTGCCGAAAGATCACTCCATGGGGTGTTTTGGGATACATACTATGAAAGTTGGTGAAGAAGATCTGTTCCTGGGTAGGAGCAGTTTTGGTTAGATCAATTCCAAGCTTTCCTAGCTGATGAACAGCAAGCGTAGACATGCCCAACCCACGCGTGGTGAGTCCCATAACAGAATATCCCTTAGCCTGTAACTCAGCGACGGTACGTGCGGTACCTTCCTCAACAAGGGTCACCTCGGTAAGATTTTGAATCGCCTCCCATTCGGGCAAAGCCCTCTCTAGAGCCGCCTCCGGAGTCATCCCATCATCAATGTAGCTGCTAAAATGGTGATAAAACCACTGATCCGATCCGAGCGACTGCGTCGTTTCGAGAAGCGTATTATCGATATCAAGAACAATTAGCGTGTCCTTATCCACGTGCTCTTTGAGCGTGTCAAAGTGCATCGTTTCGATGATTTCGCCGTAGGCGCAACTAACAAAGAACAGTGACAGAATAAAAAGACTATTTAAACGATTCATAGATCCTCCAAGGTTTAGGAAGGACGGATAATGGCACATCGTCACCAAAAAAGAAATACCCCCGGCCGCCAGCAGCAGCATTTCCAGATCTGATAATGAGCGAAAGTGCTGCTTATCTAATTCGATTTCTGCTATTATTGCTTCCTTTTCCACAGAGGGATTATTACGTATGACGACACAGGTTTTCTCAAGGGATGAAGATAATGTTCGTTTCTATAAAAAAATGACACCGGCAGCCTTAAACTACATCAGACATACTTCTCAAGATAAAAAATCGCTCGTTGAAAAAATAAACCGGGCGTCAGACTCTATTTTTCCACGACTTGATGAAGAGACCGAGGGAATGTACCTGAACAGAATTTCATTTCAGACGCTGATTGAGAAGAAGCTGTGGACGAAAGGGACTGTTCGATACTCAATTCGACTTAATGGAAAGTATCGTCTGATTCTTGAGTGGAAGCCGTCACAAACCTTGCCTAGTCGGGGAAGCTCAATCCATAGCCCAACAATAGTGCCCGTTAGAATTCCATCAGATAATGCACCGATAAATTTTTCGAGCAAGGGAAACTTGAGTACGCCATCAGGGCCCAAGGCGAGTCAGTGTTTGGAAGTGAACATCATCAAATCGGATAGGCAAAACAATTAGCTTTGAACAGTGGAATATGAGTCCTAGACAGAAACTTGGTGTCTGGTTTTTTGCTGGCATAATGGTCTTTCTTCTGTTGCTCTGGCTGTTTCCCGAGTTGCTGGAAAGTATTCGCTCGTGGAGGATCATACCTCGCGGCCCGTTTGGTCCTAATGTAGGTCGCTAACGAATTAGGCTTTTTTCGGCTTCGTCTCGTTGCCGCAATGGACTTTGATTTTTCAGCTAGTGATTTTCGCACCGAATCGCTCGACCCAGTGACCGAAGCTAATGATTCGCCAGGGGAGCGAGCTAAACGGACGTTTTTTTGCGGCAATGGCAGCGACCTCATCGCGTGCACACCGTCGAATAAGCCCCCCCGAACTTTCGATCGCTCGGTCGACCTCGGCCAAAAAGGCATCTCTTCCCTTACCCGTAAGCCATGCCTCCTCCGGAGTCACGAATCCCATCTTGTCGCGACGCGCAAGAATTGATGCTGGAACGGTACCCTGAAGTCCCTCACGCAGCACCCGCTTGCTCTCGCCTCCCTCCAATTTAAAGTGGGAAGGGAGCGAAAGCACGAATTCGACGAGACGGTAATCAAGAAAGGGCGTTCGCGCCTCTACTGAGTGCGCCATGCTGTTGCGATCCTCCCAATGGAGCAATTTCGGAAGATTCGATTGCAGCAATTGCATCCTACTAAAGCCACGCAGCCCTTCACCTTTGTATGACAGAAACGGATCGCCTGCACGCACAGATGACGCATTCAACCATGCCGGCCGTGCATTTGGCTTACCCAGCCTTCGACGTAAAGTCTGTCGTAGTGGCTCTGGGAGCACTAAATCTACATGCTGCATCCAGCCCTTGCTCCCTATATCGCGAAGCAACGAGGTCCATCCAAGCTCTCTGGAGCGTCTCCCAAGAAAATTTGTGTAGCCAGCCAGGTGCTCATCTGCGCCCTGACCATCAAGCATGACCTTCACCCCATACTCCCCTGCCAGGCGAAACACCTCCCATTGCGCGTAGATACTTGTGCTCACAAACGGTTCGTCCTGCGTCCATACCAGCTCGCGCGCTCGCTTAAAGAGCCCCTTATCGGAGGGATAGGTAAAATGCGGAGTAGCCCCCGTCTGTTCAATCACCTTCTCCACCCACTTTCTTTCGTCGAACCGAGGGTCCTTGGAACAAGCAGAGAACGTATTCTGAAGCTGGTTCTTCCCGACTAAGCGCAGCTGTTCGTTAGCGAGGCAGACGATCGCCGAGGAATCGAGTCCACCGGACAAACAAGAGCCCACCTCCACGTCGGCACGGAGCCGCAGCCTTACACTATCATCAAGGAGCGCGCGAAATTGTTCCGATGCCTCCTCAAAACTCCCATTAAAGGCCGTCTCCGGAAGATTGTACCATTGAGAGATGCGGGGACTACTTCCAACTCTCATGAGTAGACTTTGTCCTCCGCGCAACTGCGACACCCCCTCAAAAAGTGTCTCCCTCGTATGATCCGTCACCTCCCAAGCGAGAAAGTCGTAGGCGCGCTGTTGATTGACAGCAGGCCGCCATCCCTGCAACACCGTGAACTGCTTAATCTCCGAAGCAAAAGCATACTGCCCCTCTGCTCGTTCCCAAATGTAAAGCGGCTTGATTCCAAAGCGATCACGGGCGGCAAATACTATGCGCTCGGCGCAGTCATAGAGAACAAATGCAAACATCCCATTGAAGCGCTGAAGGCACTGCTCTCCCCATTCCTTATACGCATAGAGCAACACTTCCGTATCACTACTTCCCAAAAAACGATGTCCCAATGCCTCCAGCTCCGCGCGAAGCTCCATTGCATTGTAGATCTCTCCGTTGTACGTCACCCAATAGCGACCGCACCCTGTCGACATTGGCTGATGTCCACTTGGCGTCAAATCAACAATTGCCAGTCGGCGGTGACCAAAAGTAACCTCTCCATCAAAGGTCTTGTAGCCCTGTCCATCTGGACCCCGATGTGCGATGAGGTCAGTCATCGCAACAATTTCATCCGGATTGCCTCCGATTAGCGCGCTGATGCCACACATGCGTATCTCTCTTGGGTAAGGGAAGCGACGTATTTCGGGTCATGCCAGCGGCGAGCATATGCCTCGCCAGCCTCCCCTTTTTCTTTTAAGAACGTGCGATCCTGCAGGCAGCGCTCAAGGGTATCGTAAAGGGTAATGGGATCGACGTTGATGATCCCCTTGCGCAGATCTTCCGCCATTGCCTTCGGAATAAAATGGAGATCCTGTTCTGCAACTCGCGCCATCACCGGTTTACCCATGAGCATCACCTCCACAGCAAACGCACCGTACCATCCGATCAATACCTGATCAATGACAAGATCGGCCGCACGATAGCGTGCCATCGCCTCAGCATGAGGAAGCCCTTCCACCAGCACCACCTCGATTGCATCCGGGTACTTCTTTTGAAGCTTGTTAAGGGCAGCGAGTACGTGCCCCGACCCCTTGGCTTCACGACTCGTTGGCGAATGGACAATCGTCAGTTTCTTTTTGGTGAGATCCGGCACGGCACGAGTTACGTCATGGTGACTGACAGTATACGGCAAGAACGACGCCTTTTCCTTCGGGAGAAAGTAGAGCAGGTCAGGATTCAACGCCCACATATGTTCCACATAGCGTGACATCTTCTCAATGCAGCGACGTCGCACCTCGTCCTTACGTCCCGAGTTACACATTCCCCCGTAGCACTTCTTATTGTGACACGCTGCGATAGGAGTTCGTTGCATCGTAGGGAACTTCTGCCGCGCATCGCATCCATTGTAGGTAACAAAGAGGCGCGCCTTTTTCGGGTAGTAAGGAAGGTCCCAAAGGTGCAAAGCGCCCACCTTTTCCCAGTGCACCAGAGACGTTCCGTAATTGAAATGAAAAATATCGTATTTTTTGCGCACCTGAAAGAATGCTGCAAAAGAACGAGCAAAGCGTTTAGCTCGCGGCATATCCGACGTAAGCCCCAAGTCGATATCAGCAGGATAGCGAAAGGGCCCCTGGGTAGTCACCATCACCTCGCTCTCCAAACCGAGCGCCTTCTCTCCCTGAGCCAATCCCCAGCTATTCCCTCCCACAGGAGTCGGCAAATGTAAGATTTTCATAGAGAGAAGGGTATCACAATAATCACATTACCAGCCTGATTTCTAGGAGCCGAAGAAAGAGAGACTCTCTAAACTGGGCGATTCTTAGGCTAATTTGAACATAAATCGCCAGGTATAAACCTATACTTGGCGATCTATGCCCAAAAACTATTGAACTTCGCCGGGTTTAACCCAAATTCCACACGTAGTCATAAATTTTATTTCTTTTTTCGAAGAGGGCTCTTATCTGCACAAGCATCTTGTTGTCATGTACTTATCTTCAAGTTTCACACAGAAAGTTCTTGTCAAATCTTAGGGCGTGAGCCTTGTCATTACCTAAAATTCGCAAGAGTTTTATTTCATGCAATAAGTGTGGTAGCCCGCGAAAGCGGGTGGGTAGATTTTAGCCCATGGCAAGTGCGACTCGCGGAAGCGAGTGCGCGCAGCCGTGGGTTTGGCATAACAAAATTGTACCCTTGACAAGCACCCTTTTACGCATAAGTTTTTGTGGCGGAAGTATGCGGTTTGTGCAGTGGGGTTTTTTTGCTGCGGCAGCAGCAACGGCATTTAGCCCCGGCTGGAGGCGCAGCCGGAACCCGGGGTACGATTGCAGGAAGGAGTCG
>JBFIDQ010000219.1:0-5536 GCA_041603795.1 Chlamydiales bacterium | reverse complement strand
TAGACCGTAAGCGCGCCAGCGATCCAACAAAGTGGGGCTGGGGCGAGAAGGAACCAGGGAACGATGAGCTCGACGAAATGTGTAAAAAGAACGCACGCTTTATGCACCACGCCCGGTAGCTGGTGGAAGTACCAGCTCAGTGGACTCGGCACAGGCTGAGTTTGGTAATGATAATGTAGGCAGGTCAGATCCCACCAGCATTTGTCCCCTCGCAGCTTAATCAACCCAGCCCCGAACATCAAACGAAAACAGATCCATCGACCCAAATAGATGACTACAAACGGAGTTTTCACGGTGAGAGGTCCGAGAAATAGAGCGAGGAATCCAGTTTCTAGCAGCAGCGACTCCCATCCAAACCCGTAGAAGACCTGTCCGATATTCACGAACGAAAGATAGAAGAGCCAGAGCAGACCCCAAGTGAGCAGGAATAAGGTCCAACCATAGCGATCTGAGAGTCCGCTCAGAGCGAGCAATGAGAGAGCGACACCCGTCCATCCCACGATAGCAATGAGTCGATCCGAAAAACGCCAGTAGAAAAGTGATGGTGTGCGCTTGAACGGCACCCGCGCCATAAAATGTTGTGCGGGGAGCAGACCGTTTTCTCCGCATAGAGCACGAAACTGATTGACGACTCCGAGAAATCCCATGAGATAAATAAAGGCGAGCGCACGAAGGAACAGAAAGCGAGTGGTCGCTAGCTCATCCATGCCTACAGAGGTACCCCTGCAGGAGTTTCGCACTACTCTCCATCGCGTCGCGATGAATCATCTCGTAACCGTGCGTGTTTTCCGTAGGAAAACAGATCAGTGCCGCCCGTGGGGCCTGACCATACTTCTTTGGAATGGAGCCATCGGAGCCGTAGCTCTCCCAGCACGCCGTCTGGCAAGCGATCCCCAGTTCCTTTCCCGCGCTGAGTAGGTCACGACAGATATCCCTGTCGTAAACAGAGACGGCGTCCTTGTAGACCACAATTGGATCAGCCGACAAAACCGTTCCGTACTCCTCCGCCACAGGTCCCACATCGATCGCCAAAGCGATTTCTCCCGGCAGAGTCCGTGCCGCATAGCACGCCCCTACGCCACCGATTTCCTCCGATGTGCTGCAGACCGTATATACATCGCCTGCTGGGCGAACACCCGCCGCCTTCATTCCCTGCAACGCAAGCAAAGCCACCATGATGGCCGCACGATTATCCATGAAGTAGCCACCTAGGCAGTCCCCCACTTGGAAAATCTTCCTACGTTCTTTTGCAACAACGACTCGCGTTCCCGCATGAACCCCAGCCTCCGCCAGTTCCTCTTCGGACAAGCGCGTCTGCACATAGAGATCCTTCCATTCCGCAGCTTTCTTTCCGTCCGGCTTGCTCTCCTTGCTAACATGCATCGGACCCGCAGAAATAATTCCAGGAATGATCCGATCGTCGCCGAGAATATCCACCGGACCTTGACCTAGATTGCTTGGATAGAGACCACCAAGTGGTGAAACCCGTAGCTTGCCCTCCTTCTCTACTCGTTTGACCAGAAGCGAAAGCTCGTCCATATGGACCATTACCCGCACAGGCGCTGCCTCGCCCTCACCCTTAGTGAAGCCAATCAAGTTACCAGCAGGGTCTGTCGACAGCTCATCGACTAAAGGTTCGAGCATGCCACGACAAACATCGCGAACCTCATCCTCTTGTCCACACGGGCCCCGCGCGGAAAGAAGATTTTGAAGAGAAGAAATAGGATCCATTAGAGCTCACAGCCAAATTCTTTTGCTTTTGTCGCCATAGCATCATACAGTTCATCATAGCTGTCAATGACGAACATCACCGGCTGAAGTTCATGTGGATTGTAATCCTGATTGATCGCGCCCTCCAGAGAGAAGGGGCGTTTTTCTACGGCATCAGTGAGGGAGTGACGTGACTCCTGTAGACCCGACATGTGACCTGATCCGCATACCTTTAGTTTGCCATCGACGCGAATCAAGCAGTACTCCACCGTCCACCAGTATAGCCGCTGCATTTGAAGCAGCTGCTCCTCCGTTTTTGCACGAAGAGCCGTCCGACCAAAGAGCTGAAGGAAGTCCGCAAACACCGGATGTGAGTGCATAGGGAGGTGCCCAAACCCATCGTGAAAAATGTCCGGCAGGGCAATGAACTCAATTTCCTCGCGCTTACGAATATTGACCACCGTAGGAAATTGCCGATTGGCTAAGTACATGAAGTAATCAGCTGCGTCGAGGAATCCAGATATGGGGACAGGTTGCCAGCCGGTTAGCTTAATGAGACGTTCTCGGATCTCTGTAAATCGAGGGATCCTCTCGCCTGTCACCCCGATTTTGTCGATGGATTCCAACCAAGTCGGAAACGCAATGTCCTGTAGATTGTCCCATTGACGCCGAAAGAGCTCGCGCCACACCGCCTGGTCCTCTTCCGTGTATACCTCGTATTCCTGTCGGAGAGAGAGCGGCCCATCGTGAAAAATTTCGTTATTTTTCACCTTTACCAGATTGTCCGGGACATTGGCATCAAACTTAGGAAGTTTTCCAACTCTTGAAAGCATCGCTGCGTCCCCTCTTTTGGTTGGCACCCTTTTGACGAAGCCGCGAATTAAAGGCAAATTGCCTTTCCTAGCCTCCGGCTTTTTTCTTAGAGATCTGGCGCATGCGCTTGCGTTCCTGACGAGATAGAGATTTTTCGCCGTACTTACTAATTTTTGTCAGCATGATGTCCATGAACTCCTCATCGTCGAGAATCGCCTCCCCCGTTTTGAAGTCGAAGACCTTCGCTTTCTGGTAGACATTTGCCATCATGTCTTGTGTCGCTTGGCTACGCGAGTGCACCCCTCGCGTGAGGTTCGCCATGGCCGCATCTACTGCGTGCGTCTGGGGAAATGGTCCGCGTAGGTCCCAGGCAATGACTCCATATAGGTACCCGGTGAGGGCTCCAACAAGATACGTTGCCATCCCCACCAAATCCCCTTGGCTGAGATCTATTAAAAGCGTGATACCTAGGAAGGCGACGAGAAGAATTCGTGCTGTGCATCGGATGGCGAAGAAGAGCATGATTTCCATCGTTGGAAAGAGCATTGCCCAGATGGTGATGATTCCGAAGAGGGCCGTCCCAGCACCCACTAATAAGGTCTGATAACCAGACAGCCAAGTCACGAGGAGCGAGGCGAATCCAGCCGCAATTCCACTTCCGAAGTAGGCTGTAAGAAATCCCCTCGTTTGAAGGTGAGAAAAAACGGCGGATCCCATGGCGTAAAGAAGGTACATGTGAAAAAAAACTTCGATAATGAACCCTAGGGAGAGTCCGCCCATCCCATGATGCAAAAACATGTACGTAAACGGCTGCCACAAGAAAAAACTTTGGACTCCACCCCAAGAGAGGCCAAACAACCAATGAGGACTGATCACCCCGAGATAGCCCGTAAAGAAGCGATCGAGCAGACCTGCGACGACACTAATGCCTACGGTCGCGGAGATCAACCACGTCAGCGCCCGTGGCGCCGTTCCAAATGAGCTTGAGAATGGACTTCCCGTCCGTGTAAACGTCATAATATCACCCTAGCGATTCTACTTGTAATCATCCAACAAAAGCTTTATACTTCCCTGCATAACCTTGGGAAAATTATGACCAAACCGCAATTCATCCGCAACCTAGCAATTATCGCACACATCGACCATGGCAAAACGACCATGCTCGATAGTCTACTTCGGCAGTCGAACCTCTTCCGCGACAACGAGGCGTTGGAGGAGCGCATGATGGATAGTTATGATCAGGAGCGCGAGCGAGGGATCACCATTTTCTCGAAGCATACCTCCATTCCATTCAACGAATACAAGATCAACTTGATCGACACTCCGGGTCACTCCGACTTCTCTGGAGAAGTTGAGCGAGTTCTCGGCATGGTAGGATCAGTACTCCTACTTATTGATGCTCAAGAAGGTCCGATGCCACAGACCCGCTTTGTGCTCTCCAAAGCTCTAAAGATGGGACTCTGTCCAATCGTCGTTGTCAACAAAGCGGACCGCCCTCATGCGGCACCGGATGCGGCGCTTGACAAGACGTTCGACCTCTTTGTTGAACTTGGTGCGACGGATGAGCAGCTCGACTTTGCTCATTGCTACGCCTCCGGCCTGGACGGATGGTCGACTCGGCAGCTAAGCGACGAGCGCGTAGACATGCATTCCCTTTTTGAAATGATTGTTGAGCATGTCCCTGCACCGACAGCAGATCCCGATGCTCCCTTTTTGCTGCAGGCTATGAGCCTCGGCTATAATGAGTTTTTAGGACGCCAGGCAACAGGACGTGTACTTCAGGGCGGCCTTCGCAAGGGCGACCATGTGGTCCGAGTTGACCGCGACGGCAACGCCACTCGTCACACGATTACTCGAATCGAGGGCCACGAGGGTCTCAAGAAAGTGGAGCTTCCTGAAGCTGTGGGCGGCGACATTGTGACCCTTTCTGGCATTCCAGAAATCATGCTTGGCGACGCTATTTGCGACCCAGCACATCCACAGGTTCTTCCAGCGATTCAGCTTGACGAACCAACGGTTTCCATTAATCTCATGATTAACTCGAGCCCGCTTGCTGGAAAAGAGGGCAAAAACGTCACCTTTAACAAAATCCGTGATCGTCTCCACCGAGAAGCAAAAGCAAATATCTCGCTTCAGATCAGCGACTACAAGGGCGAGGAAGAGGCTATGACGGTTGCCGGCCGCGGCGAGTTGCACCTTTCTGTGCTTATCGAAGCAATGCGCCGTGAAGGCTTTGAGCTCTCCCTTTCTAAGCCGCAGGTGCTCACGCACCATGAAGATGGGGTTTTGTGTGAGCCGATAGAAAGAGCTCATGTTGAGGTTCCACAGGACTATGCGGGAATGGTTATTGAGGAGCTGTCGCGCCGCAAAGGCGAGATGCAATCTCTTCATACCAACGAGCACAACATCACCTCAATCGAATTCCGCATTCCAACTCGCGGCCTAATGGGCTACCGCAACGAATTTCTTACGGTAACTCGCGGACTTGGAATCATCACAACTCTTTTCGATTCTTTCCAACCATGGCGCGGCGAAATCCCACATCGCACCACGGGCGTGATGATCAGCATCAACACGGGCAAGTCGAACGCCTATGCGGCCTACACCCTGCAGGAACGCAGCGAACTCTTTGTGACCCCCCCTCAGGAAGTTTATGAAGGAATGATTGTAGGTGAGAATAGTCGCGACAACGACCTCGTGGTCAATATCACAAAAGCAAAGCAGCTCACCAACTTCCGCGTATCCGGAAAAGAAGATGCGCTCACTCTCGTGCCTGCGCGTCAACTCACCCTGGAACAGGCAATTGATTACATCGAGGACGACGAACTAGTGGAAGTAACTCCGCTAAATGTGCGTCTAAGAAAGCGTCATCTAAAGGAAACGGACCGTAAGCGTAAGCGCTAACCGACACCGCCAGCCACTGCTTAAGCATTTTCAACGCGGAGACGGGGACATACTTTTACCCACAAGTTTTTGTGACGGAAATATGCGGTTTGTGCCGTGCGGTTTTTTT
>JBFIDQ010000218.1:0-5562 GCA_041603795.1 Chlamydiales bacterium | reverse complement strand
TCAGCTAACTGTTCCCCCCTTCGGGCCAGTAAGGGACTTTCACCCTCTAGTTCGTTGCCATGCCGGGCACACCTAAATGCCGTTGCTGCTGCCGCAGCAAAAAAGCACGCACGGCATAAACCGCATATTTCTGTCACAAAACCTTGTGGGTAAAAGTATGGACGCGGCGGCGCAGAGTAGTTATAGGCTCGTGTCCTGACTAATATCTTGTTACCAACTCGCGCTGTAGCTGACGAGTGATGCCACCGCCGTTCTGATAGCTGCGGTAGTTTTTGTTGCCCAAGTCGACAAGCAGGTAGGTTCCCATTTTACTGATGTCAGCGACCTTGCCAATGGTCTTTAAGCGCTCACCGGCTTCAGTTGTTGCGGTGCGCTTGACCACGACGAGATCCCCTATCCTGTAAGCTTTTGCGTTGCTGGATGCTGCAGCCTCCTCTTCTTTCAAAGCTCCTGGCGCCGGAGTGTAGGTTTTTCCTAGAATAGAAAGAGAGAATTCGAATTTCGCCCATGGTCGATTCGTTGCACCTTGTAGTCTCCACAGCTGCCTAATTTCCTTATCTTCCACTTCACGCAGAACGATTTTGCCGCTGGTTCTTCCATAGGCGCTGGCAGGTGGCTGAGCCAACTGACTTGGGGACCACTCCGGTGGTCGCTCCGTGATGGTCACCATCGTAGCGAGTAGCCGCGCATAGACCGTCGCAACCCGTGCCATCACAAAATTAGTTAGGATGCCGGTCGTTCGTACAGCGTCAGGATCTTCGTGAAAAGAGAGGTGCATCCACTGCCCCACTAAGCCAGCAGTATCTTCCTCTTTTCGAAGGTAGCGAAATACTCCATACTTTTCATCAAATTGCCAAATACCGGTAGGGGGTGATGGAAAATACGACCAGTGAAGTCGGTTTGTTTTGGAGAGGCTTTTGAGCGAGGATTGAACGATCTCAACGACCGTATCCTCGGGGGAGGAGAGGCGTAAACGTTTCGATGGGGAGGGAAGAACTGCTGAATATACAGGGTTTGGTGGAATCGACATGAGGACCTCATTTTCGAAATAAGGTCTCACAGGCCCAGCTTAAGCGCAAATAAAAACGTAGCCGGCGTGTGTCAACTACTCGTCCTCGATAGACTGCAGCTCATCATCCATTGCAAACATGCGACCCTCACAAAGCATTCTAGAGTAATCCGCAATATCAGGACTGTAACTCTTTGTAGCTCCCCTTTCTTCTGGCTCAAATTTACCCGCAGCGCCTGCTTCTTTTCCCAGCTTTTTTGCCCTCAATTTTAAAGGCTTTTTACAGCAGACACCATATCGATGTGTCTGCGCTATCGTCGCCCAAGGGCAGCAAGTAAGTGGTGCTACTGACTTCTTCGAAGGAATTGGACTATCAGGGCTACGCGTCCCAAATAAAGGCAAGGGGTTATTGCTCACACTACTAGACATAAAAAACTCTCTAATTACAAATTACAAACGAAGTGGAATTATAATCGATTTGAGAATATAGCAAAATTATATAGATATTTTTCAAATAACCACCTTCACAGCAGGGATGAATCAGCATACTGAAGCTGTGAAAATTGCCCGGATGCTAGAAGGCGGTCGACTAGAACTAAGCGGAGCATAGCTTGAACGACTGCTACAGCGCGGATGGCCACGCAGGGGTCGTGACGTGACCCTGACGGCAGAACAAATTGACACGCGTTGCCATCTAAATCAACGGTGGCCTGAGGCTTTGCGATGCTTGAGGTCGGCTTAAACGCGACGCGCCCCTCAAGCGGCAGACCTGTGGAAATCCCTCCTAAAACCCCTCCTGCGTGGTTAGTGGAACAGGTCCATCCATCTGCCCCTTCAACAAACGCATCGTTGTGCTCAGAGCCGCGCATAGCTGCGGCTGCGAATCCGCTGCCGATCTCGAACCCTTTGCTAGCGGGAATCGACAACATGGCATGTGCAAGCTCTGCTTCTAACTTGTTGTAAATAGGGTCCCCTAGTCCCCTAGGGACCCCATCCGCGCAAAAATGAACGACGCCGCCAATGGAGTCGCCTTCAACCAACTTGCCATGCTCCACCCAGGCGCGTGTCGTCACCCCACGGGCTGCCAATAGTTTCTCAGCTATGGCCCCTGCAGCCACCCGGCAGGCGGTCTCGCGCGCGGAGGCGCGACCGCCCCCTCGCCAATCGAATACGCCATACTTGGCGAGGTACGTAGCGTTGGCGTGGCCTGGACGTAGTTTGGATTTAATCGGCTCGTAGTGCTCTGTTTTGGCGTCGCGATTCCATATCACAATCGAGATCGGCGCGCCAGTTGTTTTGCCTTCAAAGAGTCCACTTAGGATCTCCGCCTTATCAGGCTCCTTTCGTGGCGAAGTATACGGAGAGCGCCCAGGCGCCCTCTTCTCCAATTCGCCGTTGAGATCGTCCTCAGTCACCTCGATGCCTGCCGGACAGCCATCAATGACTGCGCCTATGGCGGGACCATGTGACTCCCCCCAGCTGGTCATGCAAAAGTGGGTGCCGAATCGATTACTTGCCATAGCCCTTCCGCCTCAATTGAGTGGTCACAGATGGTCTCATAATAGGCCACTCGAGCCGAAAAAAGCTCCTCAAAATGCTCCACAGGATTGCACCTGTCGAGAAAAGCGGGGAGGTCCCCTGCAAAAATCCGTTCTCTAACGGTTTCTTTTGCTTCGCGGACATGGACCACGGTGCCTTCGGGGAGCGTGCAGTGAAGTGGTGTGCTTCCACCGGTAGCCAAAAGATACGCCTCTTTGCGCGGCAACTGGTCGAGAGCGCGCTGCTCGGCCGCAGCGAAGCATTGTGGTCCGATCCGTAAATAAAGATCGCGTGCTGACTCGCCAAGAAGGAGATCGCTGTCGTAAAAAGGAAGTTCCAGCTGTTGTGCGAGGGCCTTACCGAGGGTCGTTTTGCCCACGGATTTGAATCCGATCAGGATAAGGGGAGTTAGCATGGGGAGACGGGCAGCCGCAAATATGAGGGCCGTTCGGAGTCGTGATAGATCGTTTGCTGGGCGACAATTCCTTTTGTGGCGTAGTGCGGATCCTCTTCGACGTTGAGATTGCGACTATATTCAGGAAAACACGAACTCGAAACCTGCAGTCGAATGCGATGGCCTTTCTTGAATAAATTCCCTACGGCGCCAATATGAATTTCAAAGAGCTCAGGCTTGCCGGGAGTCAACAGTTCAGGCTCTCGAAGGGAGTGACGGTAGCGGGCACGAATGATGCCCCCTTTTAGGTTGATGGAGCGACCACCCCGATCGACATCACAGAGCTTTACCGCGAAGTCTGTATCGACGGCACTTGTGGAGGCGTAAAGGTGAACGGAGACGGATCCAACAACGGTCAGATCCTCCAGGAGAGGCTCCGTCGAAAATGTCAGAACATCATCACGCAGTTCAATCGCGGTTTGGAGTCGCGGACCGCACTCACCCTCGGCATAGACCCCATTTCCTCCTATACTAGGGACGGGATCCTCAGGATCATAAATGAATTGCGAGGTCTCCTCCTTCTGACAATGCTCGGGATCAAGCGAGCCCCCTTGATGCAAATAGAAACGCTGGTAGTCCGTATCCGGCAATGGCCAGTCGCTGGCACGCCGCCACTCATTCGCACCGAGAAGGTAATAGAGAACGGGCAAGAGATCATCGACCCCATTTTCCACCCCCTTCACCCAGCGGTCAAACCAGTTGACAACCAGCGTCAGCTGCTGCCAGGGGCCACTATTGCGTCCCAACTTAAAATCCGGAAATTTCTGCCCCGGCTCATGTGCCCAAGGTCCGATCACCAACTGACTCCGCCGCGCGAGATCGCCGCCGTCCTTGCGCATGCGCTGGTAGTCTTCAATGCTGAAGTTCACGAAGCGATCGAACCACCCTGCAACAATCAGAGCTGGACATTGAATATGTGCGACCTTTTTATCCGTTCGCCACTGCCCCCAGTAGCCGTCGAGCTCTGCATGAGTAATCCAATCACGATAACACGGCAGTCGCTTACCAATCGCCTCGTCGGCCTCGCTCACGGGCAGGTGACGAAGAGCCTTGTCCCAATCGAGTTTGTCATCCTTTAGCTTGTTGCGATGCTGATTGAGGTAGTGCCAAACGAGGGAGTCCTTATAGTGGAGCACACCGTGGCGTCCCCTAACGATGTCATAGGCGCGCTGACTAATGAATATAGGGACCATGGCTCGAAGAGCCGGACCCACACTTGGCGCGGACAGCCACTGGGTTAGGCCGAGATAGGAAGCACCAAAGGTGCCCACCTTGCCATTCGACCACTCCTGCTCACACACCCAAGCTACCGTATCACAGCCGTCAGCTTCTTCATGGGCAAATGGATAGAAATCCCCACCTGACTGGTGCTTTCCTCGCGTATCTTGAATGACACAAACATAGCCCTGCGAAGCGAAAAGCTGACCCAAAAAGGGATATTTGTGGTCGAGGTCCCTTTTTTCATAGGGCGTACGAGTGAGAATTGCGGGGTATTTCCCCAGAGTTTTTGGCATGTAGAGGTCCGCAATGAGTTTTACCCCATCACGCATGGTAATAATCACGTCACGCTCAAGGCGTACCCGGTGCAAAGGACGAGGCACGCCCATGACAATCGCAGCCACGTGCATGCGGTAACGGAAGCCCAGAAAGACAAAAAAGAGCAGTAGAGCTAAAAAGAAGGGCCACAAAGGTGTCATTCAGTGGCTTATAGCGCATTATGGAGCGGAGCGTCAAGTGGAATCAAATATAGATTTACAATAACATAATATATTCTTTATTCATACTTAACAAGGGTATAGTAATATTAAGTTATTCAAAAGCACAACTATAGGAGGTGCACATTATGGGATTCAAACTACCTAATTTTTTACAACCCTCGCATGAAACCACACAAACCGTGAAAGCGGGCGGACGAGCTGTTTTTAACCGTAACGCGCAGAACGAAGCCAACGCACAAAACCGACAGGTTTTTAAAATTGCAGGCATTGTATCCGCAGTTCTCGGTTTGGGACTACTTGCAGTAGGCATCGCCACTGCTAACCCCGTTATGATCGGAGGCGGCATACTGTTCCTCGCCACGGTATACGACCACAACAAAATGAGTGATAACGTTGTAACCGGAGCAGCCAATGGTAAGGCGCTTATTAGCGACCAAAAAACGGACGAATGGAACGACAATGACATGAGAGCTGCCACTAAAGGAACTCTTTTTGCCGGTCCTATGTACAAAGCGGGCGCGGCTGTCGTAAATGAGACTAGCAAACTCTTTAGCGAGTAATCCCTCCCTCCCCCAAGCAGCTTCGGCCTCACCGGAGCTGCTTTTTTTTTCAATTATAACTTCGATTGAGCCCCAAGAAAGCCAGAGCATTCTAATGAGAAAGACTAGAACCCATCGTACCCTATTAAGGCGATAGGCTCACGACGATGACGTTCACTGGAATGAATTTAGAAAGGAAGATGCTCTATCTTATACCAATTCCGTGAAATGAATTCATAAATAGCGTCAGTTCGGACTAGAGAGGCTCTAGGAAAGAGCCATTTTTTAGGGACGAATGTCCCG
>JBFIDQ010000217.1:0-5600 GCA_041603795.1 Chlamydiales bacterium | reverse complement strand
TCCTCCGAGCGATCAGACGTCGGCACAATCGGAACGCGATGACTTCGCTCGACAAGCCGCACGCACGTTAGGGGCCCCCGTGCCAAATGCGGTCGATTGGGGTGACCTATTTTGGTTCCTGGCTAGAGAGACTGCAGAAGGGGAGTGGCTTATCGTCTTCGATGAGATCAACTGGATGGGCGCAAAGGACCCCACTTTCCTGGGAAAGCTGAAATCAGCCTGGGACCTCCACTTCAAAAATAACCCCAAGTTGATCCTAATCTTAAGCGGATCTATGTCCGCATGGATCGAAAGAAATATTCTTAGCAGCACGGGGTTTATGGGGCGTATTTCGCTGAACTTAACGCTTGGCGAACTCTCTTTGCCCACCTGCAACAAATTTTGGGGAAAGAAGGCGTCCCTTTTATCTGCTTATGAAAAGTTCAAACTGCTCTCTGTGACGGGAGGAGTTCCAAGGTACCTTGAGGAAATTGATCCCGACAAAACTGCGGAGAAAAACATTGAAGAACTGGCCTTTCGACCGGGCGCTCTTCTTCTAGAAGAGTTCGATCGCATCTTCTCTGACCTCTTTTCAAGGCGAAGTAAGATTTACAAAGTGATTGTGAGCAGGCTCGCTGATGGCCCAGCCGATCTCGACCAGATTTGCAAGGCATTGGGTGTGCAAAAGAGCGGAACGGTAAGCGAGTATCTGGAAGATCTAGTGGAGACCGGATACATCGCACGGGATCACACATGGCGCATTAAGGACGGAAAGGAGTCGAATTTAAGTCGCTATCGACTAAGAGACAACTACATGCGTTTCTTTCTGAAGCACATCGAACCTCATCAAAATCAGATCCAAAAAAAACGAGGCTCTCTTCCTGCATCCTGGACCTCAATTATGAGTCTGCAATTTGAGAACCTCGTAGTGGCTAATGGAAAAGCCCTAATGGAACTGCTTCAGATTAAGTCGAGTGAAGTGGTCTATGACAATCCGTATTTTCAACGGGCTACGCAAACGCATGCGGGCTGTCAAATTGACTACATGATCCAGGCGCGCTTCGACTGCCTATACGTATGTGAAATCAAGTTTTCGCGAGGGCCAATTTCCGTTTCGGTGATCAAGGAGGTTCAAGAGAAAATCGATCGCCTTAGCAGACCGAAGTGCTTTTCCGTGCGCCCGGTTCTTGTTCACGTCAATGGCGTTGACGCTAGCGTTGAGGAAGCGGAGTATTTTTCCGATATCATCGATTTCGGACAGCTTTTTTCTGATGAGTAAAAAGGACTGTCGACGGACTGGATAAAATTGACCGTTGCCGGCAAACGGGGCTAATCGTATGATCGTTTTATGTTCATCCATTTTCTTGATCTACTCCGTAGCCTGTTTGATTGGGAGATACCCTCGGTATTTTCATATGCTTCCACGCGTATGCTGTTGGCCGCGGTGAGCAGCCTTTTGATGTCGATTTTCCTTGGGCCTCGCTTCATCACTCTCCTTTATTCATTCAAGATTGGGCAATCGATTCGCAAGGAGCACGTTCCGGTTCTTCATGAGCTTCATAAAAAGAAGCAGGATACTCCAACGATGGGTGGACTGCGTATTTTGGCATCGATGTTGATTTCGCTCTTTCTCTGGATGGATCTCTCGCATCTTTTTACTCATATTTTGCTGGCGACTACTCTTGTGCTTGGGGCAATTGGTGGGGTGGATGACTACCTCAAAATTCGTTACCGCAACTCAAAGGGACTTCCTGGGCGCTGGAAAATGGTGGGGCAGGGGGCGCTTGCGGTCGGTTTAGCCTGGATTCTTATCTATCATTCGGGACTCTCGATAACGGAATTCAGTGACGGCCAGGCGCAGTCATTGTCACCTAGCGAGTATGTGCAAAGGCTTTACCTCCCGTTTGTTAAGCAACCGTGGATTTTTCCAAGCGGAGTCGCTGCGGCGGCTCTGATGATTTTCACTGTGGTGGGATCGTCAAACGCGGTGAATCTGACGGATGGATTGGATGGTTTGGCGGCGGGGTGTCTAGTCATGGTGGCGATGACATTTGCGGCTATTGCCTTTGTATCCAATCACTTCGAACTCGCCCGCTACCTCCATATCCTCTACATCGAAGGAGCTGCGGAAATTGCGATCTATCTCTCCGCCTTCGTAGGCGCTTGCTTGGGATTTCTTTGGTACAATGGCTATCCGGCGCAGGTCTTTATGGGGGATACGGGATCACTCACGCTGGGAGGCATTATCGGCGTCTCGGCTGTTCTTCTTCGCAAGGAGTTCCTGCTGGCAATTGTCGGCGGCATCTTTGTGGCGGAGGCGCTCTCAGTGATTCTGCAGGTGGGAAGCTACCGTCTACGAAACAAAAAACGGATCTTTCTCTGCGCGCCGCTGCATCATCACTTCGAATACAAGGGATGGCCAGAGACAAAGGTGGTTTTACGCTTTTGGATCATCGGACTCCTTCTCGCTTTCATTGGAATAGGATCACTGAAATTTCAATGAGGGAAGCGCTTGTCATCGGCATGGGAGTAAGTGGTCGCGCTGCCAAGAGGTACTTGGAGCGCCGCGGTTGGCAGGTGACAGCTGTCGACCGCAACCTAGCAGAGGGGGTGCTCTCCGATACAGTCGACCTAGATGCTGATCGCTTCGAATTGTGCGTGCTCTCTCCTGGAGTTGACCCAACACACCGTCTAGCTCGTGGCAAAATAGTTGGTGAGGTTGCCCTGGCTCTGTCGGAATTCAAGGGACGCGCCATAGGGATCACGGGAACAAATGGTAAGACAACGGTCGCTCTGATGGTCGCTCACATCCTGAATGCTGCGGGGGTCCCGGCGCGTGCCGTCGGTAATGTCGGAGTGCCGCTAACGGACGCTGTCGACGCCTGCGGCGATGAAATTCTGGTCTGTGAGCTCTCGAGCTACCAGCTGGAGACGCTCAATGGACCCTATTTCGAGGCCGGTGCGATCCTAAACATCACGCCAGATCATCTCGATCGCTACGAGACACCAGAGGCGTATGCGGACGCAAAGTGGAACCTTCACGGCTGTCTTAAGGGGGGAGCTCCGCTGTTTGTCCCTTCCCACCTCGCTCGGCCAGGGACTATTTCTTTCGGCTGGGAGCCTACGGCGGATATCCGTGTGGAAGAAAATCAGGTGATACGACGGGAAAAGATTGAAACGTTTCTTCCTCTGGCGTATAGAGGAAAGTGTCACCACCATGCGCGTAATTGGTTGGCGGCGTATACTCTTTGTAGGCACCTAGGAGTGAACCCAGAGCTTATTTGTCAGGGAGCCGCCACTTTTTGTGCTCCCGCACATCGAATGGAAACGGTGAGAGAGCTTCAGGGAGTAACCTGGGTGAATGATAGCAAAGGGACGAATGTTGATGCGGTAAGGGTCGCAGTGGAGAGCCTTGAGGGCCCCATTCGCCTGATTGCAGGTGGTCGTGACAAAGGAAGTCCTTTTGCAGAGTGGCTACAGCCTTTTGCGGGACGAGTTACGGAAGTCTACGCGATTGGCGAG
Organism: Chlamydiales bacterium; assembly: GCA_041603795.1. Taxonomy (GTDB): domain Bacteria; phylum Chlamydiota; class Chlamydiia; order Chlamydiales; family JBFIDQ01; genus JBFIDQ01. The sequence goes on along the minus strand of JBFIDQ010000217.1, from coordinate 2,099 downwards.
GCGGCGGACGCCCTTGAAGCGGCTTTAGGCGCTGTTCTCCCGGTGCATCGGGTGGATCGCCTTGAGGCGGCTGTTAAGGCGGCAGCGGAAGTAGCAAAAGTTGGCGACTGGGTACTCCTCTCACCCGGATGCGCGAGCTTCGACCAGTTTCTCAACTTTGAGAAACGTGGTGAGCGGTTTAAAGAGCTAGTAGAGGCGTTACCAGAAGGAACAAAGTCATGAGTCGTCGGGATACCATCATTGTAGCCGTTTTGATAAACACGGGACTACTCACACTCCTATTTGCTACGGCAATGAATAGCGATGATGACCAAAACTTCATCAAACAGGAGATGGTACGTCCGCGCCAGGAGAAAAAATTGATTGCGCCGCAACCGATTCAGACGACGGCCGTAGATGAGGTGGATCAGGCCATAGCAGCCTACAAAAAAGAAGAGCAAAAGAAGGTTGAGCCGATCAAGGTGCAAGCTAAGTCTGAGCCGAAGCCGGTAGCGCCAAAGATGATCACTGTGAAGGTTAAGGAAGGTGACAACTTGGAGCGCATTGCACGCGCCAACGGAACCACCGTCCAAGCCATCATGAAAGCCAATCAACTGACGACATTTACAGTTCAGATCGGACAATCCCTAAAAATTCCACTTAGGCCAGATGCTCCCCAAGACCGGGGTGTGCACGAATTCTACATCGTTAAGAATGGAGACAATCCGTGGGTGATTTCTCGTCGCACCGGAGTCGATTTCGAGGAAATTCTTCGCCTCAATGGTTTAAATGAGCGTAAGGCGCGGAAACTGCAGCCGGGTGACAAACTACGGATCCGGTAGCACCATGGGGAGTTGCCGCATCAGACTGCTTATCGTAGTCGCCTTGCTCTTCGCACTCGGATTCTCCATGATTTTTGGCACCTCTTCCGCAGAGGTCATTGACCACTCCCTAACCATAGGAACGCACCACGCGCTTGTCCGGCATATATTTTCGGCGGCCGTCGGCTGCCTCCTCGCTGGCTTTTGTTGGCTCATTGGGTACCGGAGCCTGCTCCAACTGAGCGGTCCGCTCCTCGGCTTCTGCACTCTCCTCCTCGCGTGCACGTTTCTTCCTGGAATAGGACTCTCCGTAAACGGGGCCAACCGTTGGATTGGGTTTAGTGGCTACACGTTTCAGCCGTCGGAGTTCGTGAAGCTACTCGTTCCTGCCTACTTTATTCACGAGGTGCTTCAGTTCGAGGGGAACATTAACCTTCCCAAATTTTTGCGATTACTTCTGAAGATCTCTGTTCCAATGCTGCTGATCATGCTGGAGCCGGACAACGGGACCACGGCGATTATCGGACTCACCCTTATCGCGCTCTGCTTTCTGACCAAAATTCCGGCACGCTACTGGGTGTTGCCAATGGTAGCGATGAGCCTCGTAGCCGGCGTGGCGGCATGGAACTTGCCGTATGTGCAGTCGCGACTAAAGGTCTATCTCGATCCAGAATTAGATGTGCGTGGACGTGGACACCAACCGCTACAGGCGAGAATCGCCGCCGGGTCGGGCGGACTCCTCGGCAAAGGACCTGGACGAAGTCTACAGAAATTATCCTATCTCCCAGAGGCACAAAACGACTACATAGCGGCAATTTACGCCGAAGAATTCGGCTTTGCTGGAGTGTTCCTATTGGTAACCCTCTACATGTCCATGGCCTATCTTGGATTCCGCATTGCTCTCCAGACTCGGACACCAGAGGGCGCTCTGCTAGCTGCTTCACTGACCTTTCTCGTGGCCATTCAGGCGTTTCTCAATCTTGGGGTAGTCTCCGGACTCCTTCCTAGCACCGGACTGAACCTCCCTTTCTTCAGTCAAGGCGGCACAAGCCTAATGGCAAATAGCATGGCAATAGGACTCATTCTCAATGTAGCACGCCACTCTGAAAAGGAACATGAATTGAGGGAATGTTCTACTAGGTAAACATCTTACATGTCTATTTACTGAAGATCTTCAGATTTTTTGCGGCAACTTTGTCGTCTGGGTTCCACTCGAGCAGGGCGATTTTACCAGTCAGAACTTGATAGTAGAGGCACTTTAGTTTGGGGTTGGTGATCTGGGGGCTGCAGGAGCAGCCC
>JBFIDQ010000216.1:0-5659 GCA_041603795.1 Chlamydiales bacterium | reverse complement strand
GCCGGAACGCGGGGTTTTGGGGTAGTAAAATCCGGGCTGGGGGAGCAGCGCCGGCGGGCCTGTAGTGGTTTGGGCGGTGTTGATAGTGCATAGAGTTCAAGGCATAGCCATTCGCCGGCGCTGCTCCCGCAGCGCGAATCTCTCCTGCAACCGTACCCCGGGTTCCGGCTGCGCCTCCACTCGAGACTTAATGCCACTGCTGCTGCCGCAGCAAAGAAAAACTGCACGGCACAAACCGCATATTTGCGTCACAAAAACTTGTGGGTAAAAGTATGGACGCGGGAACGCGGAAACGCAGGCGATTACCGCCTAGTTGCGCGTCGCTCTGGATTGAGCTTTCTAGAGACCTTTGCCAAAAGGCTTTTCGTGTCACTCGTCTCGAACAGAGCCACACTATTCTGCGCATCGGTGTGCGCCTCAGCGTAATTCCCCATGTCGTAGTGAACCACCGCCCGTGAATAGTGATCGAAGAAATAGCCGTTATGCAACTGTAATGCGTGTGACAGGCTTTGAATTGCCTGATCATTACGCCCAAGGTGATACTCGGCACGACCCATTAATGAAAATGCCTTGGGCTCCCTTGGAGCGATAAGCGCCGCTTTTTTTGCGCTCGCAAGAGCCTCGGACGCCTGTTTCTTCTCAAGCAACTTCTCGCCTGCATCAATTAGACGGTACGCCTCTTGGTCTTTTTTTAAGGCGGCGAGCGCAGTCGAATACTCCTGTCGGCCAACCTTACCGCTCCGCGGAAGTTCGAGCAAAAACTTTTTATTTGCTTCGACGCGCTTGGGAGAAGGAGGGTGCGACGCAAACAATCCATCCGCCCAATTCGATCCTTTTTCCTCGTTGAGCCGAACAAACATCTTCTGCAATTCTACGGCCCCTTCTGGATCATAACCTGCACGTGACATGTACCGCATGCCCAGGCGATCCGCCTCCGTCTCATCATTCCGACTAAACTTGGCAGAAACGAGATCCACTCCCAAAGCAGCCGAGCCGATCGCAACACCGCCAACTCCGACAGCAGAAAACACCTGCAAAAGAGCCCCAAAAACAAACTGCTTTTCCATTCGCTTCACCACATGGCGCGCCGTCGCGTGCGCAATTTCATGCCCCAAAACGGCGGCCAGCTCACCCTCTGAATCAAGCTCTACTAAAAGTCCCCTATTGATTCCGATCTTACCCCCGGGAAGGGACCACGCATTAGGAACTGAATCATTTAGTACGGTGAACTCATAGGGGAGCTCCACACGATCACCTGAACGAGCCAAAGAGTGCCCCACCTCCTGCACGTAGCGATTGAGCGAGGGATCTGCAGTATAAGCTCCGCCTTGCGCCTGAATTAGCGGCTGATAATTTTCTTTACCTAAAGCCAGCTCACGACTGCTACTGACAAATTTGACCCCGCCATCGCTGGATGCCGGGCTGAGTCCGCATCCCTGCATCACAAGGGCTATAAAAAAAATGAGATGATAATGAATCTTCATAGCCACGTGTTTACCGGACCAGGGCGATAACAACAACCCTTTTTCGTTGCGAAAGAAAGGAATTTCTGGCATCTTCCTAGGCAAAATAAATGAACCAATCTGTAGGAAAACATCATTATGTTATCGACTTTTGTCATCGCCTGCGCCTTAGTGGCGCTGATCTACGGGGCTTGGATGACACGCATCGTTCTAAGTGCTGACACTGGCACAGATAAGATGCGTGAAATTGCAAGCGCCATCCAGGAAGGCGCTGCGGCGTATCTCAACCGACAGTACACCGTCATTGCCATAGTTGGCGTGGTCGTCACAGGCATCCTTTGGGCTACGCTAGGCTCTCTGGCCGGTATCGGATTTGCCATTGGCGCCGTGCTCTCCGGAGCAACGGGGTACATCGGCATGTATGTATCCGTCCGTGCCAATATCCGGACCACCCAAGCGGCTCGCGAGGGACTTGCCCCTGCGCTAAACCTTGCCTACCGCGCTGGTTCGATTACAGGAATGCTTGTTGTTGGCCTTGCTCTTCTCGGCATTACCGGCTACTACCTGTATCTACAGAGCACCGGAGTCGCGCTTAGAAGCCAAATTGAAGCTCTCGTTGCTATGAGTTTTGGCGCTTCCCTCATTTCCATTTTTGCACGCCTCGGTGGAGGTATTTTCACTAAAGGTGCAGATGTCGGAGCCGACCTCGTAGGTAAAGTCGAAGCTGGTATTCCGGAAGACGATCCACGTAACCCGGCGGTAATTGCTGATAACGTAGGCGACAACGTGGGTGACTGCGCTGGCATGGCAGCCGATCTCTTTGAGACGTACGTGGTGACCATGGTCGCAACCATGCTCATCGGTTCGATTACGTTCATCGGTGACCTACAAAACCTAATGATGTGGATGCCCCTTGCTATTGGCGCGATTTGCATTCTCGCTTCTATCGCGGGTGTCTTTTTTGTTCGCCTTGGACCTAAAAAGAACATCATGGGCGCCATGTATAAGGGCTCAATTGCTACCGGACTGATGAGCCTCGCAGGAATCGCCGGACTGATCTCAATGACTCTTGGTTTCAATGTTCCATTTGACATGAGTGGAACGACAGGTACTGGATTGGATCTCCTCTACTGCGTGATCACGGGCCTCACGGTGACAGCATTGCTGATGCTCGTAACGGAATACTACACGGCGACGCACTACCGTCCCGTTCGCAGTATTGCTGCTTCGTCGGCAACCGGACATGGCACCAACATCATCCAGGGTCTAGCCATTTCAATGGAAGCAACAGGCTTGCCTGTGATCATTATCTGCGCTGGTATTTTAACCTCGTTTCTCTGCCTCGACCTGTACGGTGTGGCAACGACTGCCACGACCATGCTTGCCTTGGCTGGCATGATTGTCACCCTTGATGCATATGGTCCGGTAACGGATAACGCGGGCGGAATTGCCGAAATGGCAAATCTACCTGAGGACGTGCGCAAAACCACAGATGCTCTTGATGCCGTGGGAAACACAACGAAAGCGGTCACCAAGGGCTATGCCATTGGATCGGCAGCACTTGCTGCTCTTGTCCTTTTCCGCGCGTATACGGAAGATCTTGCGCACTACTTCCCTACGGTTCCAGTCGATTTTAACCTACAAAACCCGTACGTCATCGTTGGCCTTTTCATGGGTGGACTCCTTCCTTTCATGTTCGGCGCACTAAGCATGATGTCCGTTGGCCGCGCTGCTGCCTCCGTTGTCGTTGAAGTACGGCGTCAGTTCAAGGAGATTCCAGGAATCATGGAGGGCACAGCTAAGCCTGACTACGGTCGCGCTGTTGATATGTTGACACGCTCGGCCATCAAAGAGATGATCGTCCCGTCGCTATTGCCCGTGGTGTGCCCCGTTTTGCTCTACTTCGTTGTTACCTGGATTGGCGGACAAGGAGCAGGTTTTTCAGCTTTGGGAGCTATGCTTCTCGGTGTGATTGTCACTGGACTCTTCACGGCGCTTTCCATGACCTCCGGCGGGGGTGCTTGGGACAATGCGAAGAAGGCCATTGAGGATGGTGCGCACGGCGGAAAAGGGTCAGAGGCTCACAAGGCTGCTATCACTGGTGACACCGTAGGTGATCCGTACAAAGATACGGCAGGGCCTGCGATCAACCCGATGATCAAGATTGCTAACATCGTAGCGATTCTTCTTCTAGCTGTTCTAGCTAGTTACGCGTAACGCTTAAGATGCTCCTACTCCACTAGGAGTGGGAGCATCTGTTTCAGCTGAAGCCTCCGATGGCACGATCATCCGAGGCGGCGTCACAAAAACCTTACCTCCAGCTGGCACATCTTTAAATACAACGGTATTGGGGCCAATCTTGGCACCATCACCTACAGTGACTCCACCCACAATAACAGCCCCTGCACCTATTTCCACGTGGTTGCCTATGACGGGAAGGGAACCGGGTTGTCACCCTGCGCCTTAGCATCCCCTAAAGTGACCCCATGGCGAATCAGACAATTGTCGCCAACGACTACTTTTGGATGAAGAACAATTCCGTGCTGATGTCCGATAAAGAGGCGGCGCCCCAGTTTCGCTGTGAGCGGGAGTTCGATTCCATTGTGATTACGTACGTAACGAGAGAGCAAATTGTAGGCCGTCCAATAAATCGTACGTAGAATGGGGGTTTTGTATCCAAGGAGCCAGTTTCCAAAGCGATGCACGGCAAGAGCTCGAAATCCAGCTAGTACAGTGTGTAAAAAAATATTGATATAATTTACGTGACCGTTGGGTATAGCTTGTGGAGCTTAGTTCTCGCATCTTCGGTCGTGAACTGCCAATTACATTTTACCGCCGTGTTGTTTCGATCGGTCTCCCAGGCGGCTATTTCTTTGATAAGAGTTTCTTGATCAGGAATACGCCTATTTAGGCACTGCCGAGAAAGCGCGCTGAATTCAATTTCAGCCATATCCAGCCAACTTCCGTTCTTTGGCGTAAAGTGTATTTCTAGCTTCTGAGCTATCCGAAAGGCTTCTTCTGGAGAGAAGGCTTTATATAGAGAAGCTATCATGTGGGTATTCAGATTGTCCATCACCAATACGATCTTAGTTGCGTCAGGATAATGAATATCAACCAAATCCTTGAGACAGTCTGCGAAATCGACCGCCTTTCTGGTGTCTGTTACCTTGACATGCCGCCAACCGGCGAGAGGTTCGAACATCATAAAGAGGCTACTGACACCATTGCGCTTATACTCGCTCTCGAACTTGGCAACCTCCCCTGGCTTAACGGGAAGGCCCTCAATAAGATCTTGAATCTGCTGCTTACTGCTTTCATCAAGGCAGACCACGGGTCGATTCGGATCATAGGATCTTAAGTAGACGGCGAGGATATTTTCCATGCGAGCGACAAACTCAGCATTCTGCTTGGGGGCGATCTTCCACTCTTTTCTCAGCCAAGGCTTAAGTTCGTTTTTTTTAAAGCCTTACCAATCGTCGTGTAGGATATTTCCTCGAGCTCATCGGAGAGGCAAACGAGCTTGTCGGCAATTAGCCGAAGAGTCCACCGTTCTCGCCCTTCGGGCGCCTCAGAGCAAGCTATAGCGATCATCTTGGCTTCAATCTCGCCATCAACGATCTTTGGTCTGCCAGAGCGAGGCTTATCCTCTAGAGCTCCGAGTCTTGCAGATTGAAACTGCTTTCTCAGGTTTCCGACGGTGGACTTTGAGCACCCAGCACGCTTTGCTATTTCAGCGTCAGCAAGGGGCTTTTCGTTAGTAGTATTGGCGCCTACGTCGGCTAGCAAAAAAACTCGCGCCCGTCGGGTCTTGCGAGCCTTCCAATTTCCCACAGAGGTGCCGCGCTCAAGTTCCGCTCGCTCGTCTGCTTTCAAGTTGATAATGAGGTTGTGAGGTCGTGCCATTTGTCGTGCTCCCGTAGTCAATTAAATCGAAATGCGACGATACCTATATTCAAATATTATATCAATATTTTTTTACACACTGTACTAGTGTCCGGTCCCGCCGATGGGTAACATAGTCCTCGATGATAATTTCTTTAAGTCCCATTATACTTCTCAACTTTCACAAAAAAAGTTCTTGCCAAGGTTTAGGGGCGAAGTCCCGGCAGATGTTAGCCTAGGGCGTGAGCCCTAGGTGGCTGTAAATGAATGGATTAGCCCCAAAGGGGCGGCACAATTTGTGGTTGTGAGTATTG
>JBFIDQ010000215.1:0-5680 GCA_041603795.1 Chlamydiales bacterium | reverse complement strand
TCCAATGTCCTCAATCACGCCTGCAATAATTCCAAGGTGATCCAATCTTTCTGTAGTCACTTCCATCGTCAGTCCTTTCGGGTTTGAGAAGGGACTAAGATAAATCAGAAACTCAATTAGGCAAACTGCTCAATGTCGGTTGGATCGGGTCCGGCCGGACTTACTGCCGCAATCTATGTGGCGAGGGCTGGACTCCATCCTCTCGTGATCGAAGGGACAGAAGCAGGGGGGCAATTGATGTTGACCACCGAAGTAGAAAATTACCCAGGTTTTGCTGATGGCATATTGGGTCCGCATCTGATGCAGCAGATGCACGCGCAGGCGACGCGCTTTGAAGCGCGCTTCTTGGCAAAAGATGTGACCCTAGTGGAGAAGGTGGAGGGCATTTTCCGGATAACTGTTGGCAAAGAGGTCATCGAAAGCCGCACGGTTATCTTCGCCACCGGCGCCACAGCAAAGTGGCTTGGGGTGCCTGGCGAGAGCCGCCTGATGGGGTATGGCGTTTCCGGGTGCGCCACATGCGACGGTTTTTTCTTCAGAGACCAGGAAGTGGTCGTCGTTGGTGGTGGGGATACCGCCATGGAAGAGGCTCTGTTTCTTACCCGTTTTGCCAAAAAAGTGATACTTGTACATCGAGGCAGCCGCTTTCGGGCTTCCGATGTGATGCTGCGCCGGGTTCTTTCCCACCCGGCTATCGAGGTGATGCGTGACAGCGTAATCGACGAGATCGTCGGCGAAAAGATGGTGGAGGGGGTGTGTATTCGCAACCTAAACAGTGGGGCGATAACGCAACTGCCAACGGACGGGGTATTCGTTGCCATCGGACACAAACCCAATAGCGATTTACTGCGTGGGCTGGTCACGCTGGATGCGGATGGCTATGTGGTAGTTAACGGCACCACGACCTCTCTAGACGGACTATTTGTAGCTGGAGATTTAGCCGATCGCCACTACCGCCAAGCGATCACCGCTGCCGGCAGCGGCTGCCAAGCCGCTATAGACGCACAGCACTGGCTTGTTGACTATGAAGTTGACCCCGGTAGTGATCCCGTTCAGCCCTGAACTTCATAGAGGCAAAAAAGCCTCTTTGAGCAGCCATTTTGAGCAGCGGCGGAGGTCGATTTTTTCCACGTTTGCCTTACGGATGAGGGCCGTATCGTGGATGCCGAGCTGATCGGAATTGAGAGCTGCGCGGGTTTCGATTCTGGAGAAAAACGGATTGTTTCCAAGCATTGGTGTGATCATCTCCCCCTCTATGGTTAAGAACTCTTTCGCTTCGATCCGGTAGCGCTTTGCAAAGGGAAGGCCGAGTTTAGTTTGGCGTTCGCCTTCATAGCTGAAAGTCGCGTCGTAGGTTTCGTAAATTTTTCCGCTCCTATCGTATAGGATGAGGAACTTGTACGGCTTCTTTGGTGGATAACGAGCCGTGATCCAAGAAGTTGCTGGGTGGAGGTCCCACCAGATGATGGTGTACTCGTCCGTGTACAGGTGACCCCAATACCAGCTGTCCGCTGTAAAGCTTAGCGAAGTGTTGCCCCACTGCTTGTCGTGATAACCAATGCCTCGAGAAAAGGGCACGTGCACCTCGCTGCCATCTTCCGTTTCAATGACGACCTCTCCGTTAACCTCCGCTCGCGGCATATCTGTTGCCCACTCGTGATAGGCATCACCCCTGCGCATGGGTGGACGTACCTTGTGAGAGGGAAACACACCGGTGAAGGTCAGAGAGGCATGCCCCTTTAGCGATGAATCATGATCCTCCAGGTCTAACAGGATTTTCACCTCGGGAAATCCGTTGTCGAGTTCCCTCCGCATTAGAGTGTTTCCCGATAGTCGAGCGGTGATGGTGGAATCAGTGGACTCCGACTGAAACTCTCCGGCCCTATTGAAGCGTTGGGTGATTTCGTAGTTGTCTCCCTCAGCTGTTCTCACGTGAATAAACGCGAGCTGATGACGAGCATGGTTATAGAAGAGCTTACGGACAAGTGTTTCATCGAACGTATTTTTTGCAAAAAACGCTATCGTGAGCTCGATGTCCCCGTCACCCTTCGCATCAAAGTACCACCACTCGTAGCCCAAAAAAAAAGAAGACAAATCCTGGTATTTGAGATCTTCATGAGTAACGGGTCTCCCCAGCAGACTTGAACTTAGGCAAATGAGTAGGCAGGCCAGGAGCTTCAAACGATCACCTCAATCCGCATGAGAGTATCCTCTATAATACCAGGAAGAAGACGGTGCAACGTCGCCACCGTTGCCTTGGGCGGGGTCGTTTCAGGCTCAAAATACGTAGCTTCGAGCAGGGATTCCATCGCCACCTGATACGCATAGGGTCCCATTTCCTCATCGACGTACTCACGCAAAGGACTTGCCTTCATTTGCTCGAGAGTCATTTTGCTATGCAACTTGTGCTTCGATGTCAATTCCTCTCTCAGTTTGAGGCGTCCCTTGTAACAAGCTGCATGCAGCAAAGGGTTATCGGCATGATCTGCCAAAGCCCTTTCCAGCAGCTGGGTCAACACGAGACCCTTGGAAATTGCATGATAGAAACGACCGACCAGCGCCCGAATACAGCTAGGGTCTGCAAAGGCGTCCTCAAATATGTTTACATGTTCATCCTTAACCGCGCTCTTCGATCGCAGGAGGCCCAGCTTCTCCCCAAGATACTTTCTACAGGCGGAAAGGAAGTGAACCGACTCGGTATCCGCTTGAAAAAAGTTGGGAGCGTGAAAATGGGGGGCGTCCTTCATCCTTCCCAACTCATGCCCAATCTGCAAAAGGATGTCTGCCTTTACGCTGTCAAGGATCACAAGCAAAAAATGGTCCAATCCGTCGCTACTGCTAACGCCTCCACTCAGGCGAATGTATTCCGCCTCCAACTTCATCGCGCGACCACGATCGCAAACTCCTGCCTGACACGTTATGGAGAGATTCAAGAGGGATTTCTGCCTAATTTCATCGGACTTCGATGGGAGCAGCTCACAAATCCCTTGCAGGTACAATAACGATAGGGCTTTGGTTTCTTGCCCGTCCTTTATGAGGTTAATTGCTTTGCACATTCCTACTAGAGCTTCTGGCAGCCCATTTTTTACAGAGGGGAATTTTTCCAAGTTAGCCTCTGTCCACCGCTTGCTTTCTGGAATATTTGGTGGCGGCACCTCCTGGGCCTTTTTTCGAATCCCTTCCGGAGTCATCCCCCGCGCATAAATACGAGGGCGCCCGGGATCTCTAACACATATCACCCCTAGGGTCTCCGCAGAATAGTCTTTGTCATATTCAAGGATCTGGTGCCACGGACTTAGGACGAGGTCCCCTTCACGCAACTCCTTAAGATCTGGCTCGTACACCTTGAAGAGCACATCGACTGGGGGGGTGCCTGGCCACGCCAAAGACCAGTGGGCCCCGGTCTGCTGACCAAGGCACCCGATTTTGCTTAGATCGCACCATTCAAATCGCCCCGGACCTCGCGTAAGCCAGACCCGATCTTTTTCGGTTTTAAGCACCTGTCCGTAGAAGTACTCCGTTCCCCTGAAGGCCACGACCACCTCTCCCAAAGACAACCCCTTAGTAGAAAAAGCCAGCTTAGCGGTAAGAAAGTCATCCGTTGAAACGGAGTGTGACAGCTCGGGAGCAAAAGGAATTTCTCTTACAAGATCACGCGACAGCAATCCCACACTCGCCAAAAGCTTATCGATCGTGGGGTAGATGGATCTGCCACATTCGATTCCATCTGGCACGGCTCGAATCCCCAGGGTCGTTGCTGTTTCTCCCATTCTAATGAGCTGAAATCGTCCTTCCCACTCCTCGGTGATGGCGCCTTGTCCAGCCTTCAAAAGGCTACGAAGGGGAAAAGGGCTTTTCAGTAGATGGCGCCGAATCTCAGAATCCATAAATTTTCTAGCAGGCTTTGCGAGAAGCTTCTTGATCAATGCCACAGGAGCCAAGGGACTGGGTTGGCCAGTCGGAAGAAAACCTAGGCCATTACGGAGATGGTCCCATCTAACATACTGCGTAACAGGGGCGCATGAGGGACACGTGACGATCAGCTTGTAGTTGCCGTCGCCTTGGCCTTTAATGACCTTAATTGTGAACTCCAACGCCCCTCTGCGCAGCACGCAGCCGTTGTATGCTTCGAGAGCACGAAAGGCGTTGCCCCGGCTCTTTTCTCCTGATGCCTTGGCAAGTGCCCTGAGTTTAGTGTAACGGACCCCCTCAAAGGTATGCCCTAGAGTGTCCGAGGTCATTTCTTGAGTGATTTTCTCACCTTTGGAATTGATCGAAACAACATTGAAGTCACCCGGACGCGTGGTCGACACACCCACTATATAGGGTCGGATAAGCATTTTTGCTGTCGAAACCAGCGCTGTATCGATCAACGTCTTCCAGCTTTTGCACCCCTCCAACTTCGTTTTTTCCCCATAAGAAAGGGTCAAGCCGTCGCTCGCGCTATCAAATTCGATGGTGAAAGTCCTTTTTATTGTCGCGGACCCGCATACAGTTAGGCGCAAACGCTTCTTATCTCGATGGAGCACCCAGGTGAATGCCGAATTGCTCTCCCCGGAATCAACCTTTTTTTTCAGAGCTAATGCAGCGCTAAGGTGATTGGGATAAATGGCTAGGCCTCTTACGGTATCTTCGAGGCAGATCGGGTGTTTTTCTTTTATCCGCGCGAGCGCTTCCGTCCCAATTTCTGCTAGCGATCCAGCCAGAAAGGAGTCCATCTGGTAGCCCCGGGGCGTCAGGCTTACCTCAAACTCCTCCTGCGGTCCCCATGGGTTACGAGCAACCGCTACTGAGAACTGGTGAGATGGAGTGGTGTGTCGTCGAAAGGCAATGGGTCCACTACACCTGTTGTCTCGATCGTAGGTTTTATTTAGACCTTCTCGAATGCTGTTTCGAACATGCCAGGCAGTGTGGCTCCTAAATTTCACCCAGTGGAGATCCGTGCTGTCCTCGGGCCGTGTCATACCAGCAAATAGCGCCTGCGCCACTGTAGAGACCGAGCCTCCCCGCTCAAAAGAGCGCGCGGTACAGCGACGCTTGTTGGGTGAAGAAGAGGCGATCGGAGGCAGCTCACGAATATGGCCTGTTACCGAACCGGCGCCCGGAGAAAATTGAATCGACATATTTTGCCCTCACTAAGTTTGCCACCAGAATGTAGCCAAGGAGCAAGATGTTGTCTATTTAACAATTGACACTTATGGAAAAAGATTCGGTTTACGCAGATAATTATGGCGGGTATTGCCTTGCGGATTATGCCCTGATCGACCCGATTGATAACCAAAAAAAAAGGAGGACGGATTCTGGTATTTTGAGATCTTGATGTGTAACGGGCCCCCAGTAAACTTGAACTTAGGCAAATGAGCAGGCGGGCAAGGAACTTCAAACGATCACCTCCATCCGCGTGAGAGTTCCCTCTATAATATCAGGAAGAAGACGCTGCAACGTCGCCGCCTTCGCCTTGGGCGGGGTCGTGTTAGGCTCAAAATACGTAGCTTCAAGCAGGGATTCCATCGCCACCTGATACGCATGGGCCCCCATTTTCTCATCAACGTACTCTCGCAAAGGACTTGCCTTCATTTGCTCGAGAGTCATTTTGCTATGCAACTTGTGCTTCGATGTCAATTCCTCTCTCAGTTTGAGGCGTCCCTTGTAACAAGCTGCATGCAGCAAAGGGTTATCG
>JBFIDQ010000214.1:0-5718 GCA_041603795.1 Chlamydiales bacterium | reverse complement strand
CAACTTACGCCGTCCTATCAGAATAACTGGGATGACCTGGTAGATATTTGCCTTTCTCAGGCACCTGAGGGGCGCCCGGAGACGCTACAAGTGGTCCTTCAAAAGGCAACAGCTGGGGTGCAACCGACCCAAGCTCCGCAAATTCCGCAGCCGACATTGGCGCTTGTTGGAGCAACAGCAGAGCTCAAGCCGATGCTTAAAAAGCAGAAGGTGGAGCGCCCTCAATATGATCCGGATCCAATGGCAAGCCTGCAAGTGGACCCCACCGTGAAGCAGTACCAGCCTGCAGAGACGGAGGTGATTCATCCGGAGCCGGTACAGACGGATATGGTGATCATTGAAGGGGGAAGCTTTCGTCGAGGTTCGACGGAGGGGAGTCGAGATGAGATGCCGCCACACCATGTGAATCTCGCAAGCTTTGCCGTCGATAAGCATCCGGTGACCAATGAACAGTATGTTTGCTTCCTCGAGGTGATGAAGGGGGAAAAGGACTCGATCAACCACGATATGATTCGACTTCGAGAGTCGCGAATTAAGCGTCGAGTCGGTTCACTCCAGATTGAGTCGGGATACGGCAAGCACCCCGTCGTTGGGGTTACGTGGTACGGAGCGGTCGCCTACGCCAAATGGATCGGAAAGCGACTTCCTACGGAGGCAGAGTGGGAGATTGCTGCTACAGGCGGACTCGAAGGCGTTTCTTATCCGACGGGCGACAGCATCGAGAAAAAGGAGGCGAACTACTTTAGCTCGGACTCCACACCGGTGATGTCCTATGCCCCCAATGGTTACGGCCTCTTCGATATGGCCGGAAATGTTTATGAGTGGTGTCAAGATTGGTATGGGTACAACTCTTACGAGGTCTCCGTGCAGGAGCCTGACAGTCCACGTGGTCCAGTGCAAGGCGTCTATCGCGTCCTAAGAGGTGGCTGCTGGAAATCTCTCAAGGAGGATCTACGCTGCTCGCACCGCCATCGCAACAACCCGGGTACGTTTAACGGAACTTACGGGTTTCGCTGTGCAGCAGACGCCAGATGCTAAAGATGTTTTTTTTTTCAGAATTTGATACGATGTCGGTTAAACATTACGGAGAATAAAAATGTTGCGCGGACTCATTGTGTTACTTGCTTGCTTTACTCTTTGGGGTTGTCAACAGAAGCAGGCTGAATTCATCAAGTATCGTGATGATGGGCAAATGAAACCCCGTGTGGCTTTTCTACCGGTGATCGACCGCTCATCGCAACAACTCCCATGGAATGTTTCGACGGAGCTCACTGAGGGAATGCGCCTTCAGATGATGCACGGAGGCAATGTCTATCTCACGGAAACGGGTCTTGTTCGTAACGCGTTCGAAACGCGCTCACCTGAGGAGTGGTTGACGGAAGATCTCTCCGCTTACAATATCTTTTCTGGGGATCACGATTTCGTGGTGGTTCTTGAATTGACGGAACATGGCAAGGAGCCCTACCAGCGCCAAGAGGTGCGGCCTGTCTATCCTGCAAAGGGAGAAATTGATTCCGTTTTAAAAATGGCCGTGCGCATCAAGATCATTGATATTCGCCAGGAATACCCAGTAGTCGTTCTGAACCAGTACCTGCATAGCAATCACCTCATTCCTAAGCGGCGAAAGCCTGTCGACTATCAGGCAAATGGCTGGAAAGCGGAGCGCTTTCGCGATACCCCTGTGGGGGCGGCCCACGCTCGATTGGAACGCGACGTGGTGGCGCAGCTGGAACGCTACATCACGTACCACGCGCAGTAGATGCTGCGTGACTACTTAAAGCTTAGCAATCGGCCACCCCCGCTTCTGAGTGGGGAGTCCGCTGTTTTCTTTGCGATTCTATTCTTTGGATTGGAAATTTTTGTCCCGTCACTCGTCTACTCAGCTTTAGGGTCGAGTGGCGAAGAGACTCGACTCTGGGCGGAAATTCTTGGGCTCTCGCTGGTTTTTCTTTTATTGGGCTGCGCTGTCTATATGCATCCGCGACCACCCATCAGGCAGCTGTGGGGAGACCCTAAAATTCCCTTGGGGGCTGCAATTGTCGCGCTACTTCTTGCCTACCCTCTCCTGTGGGTGGCCAACGTCATCGGACAACAGATCGTATTCATTGTGTGGGGAGAGATAACACTGGAACAGGTGGCCGTCCAAGAGGTGCGTGCAACCTTCGGGAGTCCTTGGCTTTTTATGGCGATGAGTTTCGTTGTCACGTTTTTTGTTCCGTTTATCGAAGAGTTCTTCTTTCGAGGGGTGCTTCTCACCTCCCTCACGAAGTGGTTCACTCCTTGGGGTGCGGTGACCATTGCATCGCTCTGCTTTTCTCTGGTACACTTCAGTCCGGACCAGGGACCAAATAACATCCCTTTGCTCCTCTCACTCATCGTCCTCTCCCAATTTCTGGGTTATCTCTATTTGAAGCAGGGCACCCTCTGGGCGCCGATCGCACTTCACTCGATTTTTAACGGACTGAATGTACTGGGACTCTACCTAACGTCCTAGCCAAAAAATCTATTTTGTGATACGTTGTGAGTAGTATTTTTAGCTTATTTTGAGAGCTATGACGGTGGTTACAAAACCTTTTCAGCTAAGAGCTCATGGAGCAACGGAAGTTGGCCTCGTACGCGAGGCCAATGAGGACGCGTGGCGCCATTTTCCAGAGCTCAATCTTTTTGTATTGGCCGATGGTATGGGTGGCCACAATGCAGGCGAGGTGGCTGCCAATGAGGCGGTCAACCGCTTCTGTAATATTTTAAAGCGAGAATTTGATGCTTTGGGCGACCGCCTCGATTTGGAGGAGGCGCAGGCATTGATCTACGACGCGATCCAAGAGGTGAACGAGCAAGTGCACTGTCTTGGGCAGAGTCGACGTCAGCTCTACGGCATGGGAACGACTCTTTGTGCGCTCTACTTCCACGGCGATTGGGCGGTAATGGCTCACGTAGGAGACAGTCGCATCTATCGCTTGCGAGAAGAAGAGCTTGAACAGATGACATCGGACCACTCGCTCTTTCAGGAGATGGTGGACCAGGGCTCCCTCGATAAAGATAAGAAGTTTTCTAGGAAGCACGTGATCACTAAGGCGGTTGGTATTGATTTGATCGTTGAGCCGACGTTAGTCACTGCAGATGTGAGGCACGGCGATCGCTATTTGCTGTGTTCCGATGGCCTTACCGATCTCGTTCATAACCACGAAATTGCAGCTGCTCTCCACGAGATAAAGAGCCCGAAGGAGGTGGTGACGTCACTCATCCAGGAGGCTCTTGGTCGCGGTGGAATTGATAATACGACGGTGGTTGCTGTCGATGTAGAGGAAGGAAATGAGTAAGCGCATCTATCTTGATAACAACGCGTCGACACGCGTTGACCCCAAAGCAGTCGTTGCAATGCGGCAGGTTCTGGAAGGGGCGCCGGGCAATACGGGCTCTGTTCACTCCTTTGGACAAGAGGCAAAACGCTGGCTCAATCGGAGCCGCGACACGATAGCGGAATATCTTGGGGTGCGCTCTAGCGAAATTATTTTTACTTCAGGTGGTACGGAGGCAGCCAATCTTTTGATTCATGGGTTGCTGGGACGCCAACCTGATGGTCACGTAATCACATCAGATCTTGAGCATCCGGCTGTCTATAATACGGTAAGGCGGTTCCACGCATGTGGATGTGACGCGACGTTTCTTTCCTCCGGTGAGCACGGGGCTCCAACGGTGCAGCAGGTGTCCGATGCGATACGGCCGGATACGAAGCTCATCGTTCTAATGGCGGCCAATAATGAGACGGGTGTAAAAACGGATATCGAGGGCATTGCGGCAGTCGCTGCCAATCATAACATTCACCTCGTTGTCGACGCGGTTGGGCTCATGGGAAAAGAACCGGTGGTTATCCCCAAGGGGGTCTCCGCTATGTTTTTCAGTGGCCATAAGTTCCACGCACCACAGGGAGTGGGATTTTTCTATCTGCGCTCGGGAGTGAAGCTGCTGCCGGTGTTTACTGGAGGCGGACAAGAACATGGGCGCAGGCCGGGGACAGAAAACCTGCCGGGTATTGTCGCAATGGCTGAAGCAGTTCGCCAGATTGGTCCAAGTGATGCGATGAGGCGACTTCGTGACCGCTTTGAGGCTGGGTTAGATGATGTCGTGGTGAATGGTATGGGTCCCCGCACACCAAATACCGCGAACCTTTTTTTTCCCAAAGTAGATGGTGAGTCACTTCTAATGAATCTCGATCTGGCGGGAGTTGCCTGCTCGGCAGGCTCCGCATGTTCTGCTGGGGCCCTGGAGCCCTCACGGGTACTGCTCAATATGGGATACGACCAGGCACGCGCCTCCAGCTCGCTCCGCTTTTCGGTCAGCCGATTCACAACTGAAGAAGAGATCGATCGAGCGATCGAAATCGTAAATGAAGTTACGGCTAAGCTTCGTGCATTAGCGGTAAGTTAGCGAGAACGGTTTCTTTTTTCGTGTAGATCGATTGTGACAGGCTGGATTTACACAAATTTGGCTAAAAATCCTTGAGACGTGCTATATTTGTGTAAATATGGTTTGGAAACACAGGATTACACATGTTTAAGCGGCGGCTTGCACCAAGGCTCAAGGAACTTGCGGAAATGTTTCCGGTCGTAACACTGACCGGCCCTAGGCAGTCAGGCAAAACGACACTGGTTAGGGAGGTGTTTTCCGATAAGCCTTACGTGAATTTAGAGGCCCCAGATGTTCGAGAGATTGCAGAGGCGGACCCAAGAGGATTTCTCGGACAATATCCTAATGGGTGCATTCTGGACGAGGTGCAGAATCTACCAGATCTACTTTCTTATATTCAAATAATAGTAGACGAGTCGCCGAGCAACGGTCGTTATATTCTTACCGGGAGCGAAAATTTTTCGTTGTCGGAATCCATTTCTCAATCTCTGGCCGGGCGCACGGCAGTGCTCACCTTACTTCCCATGAGCTTGGCTGAGTTAAGGGAGGCGGGGTTCGAGCTCGATATTGATCAACAACTGGTGCGTGGTTGTCTTCCAAGGGTCTATGCCGACCAGGCAGATCATACGGCGACCTATCGCAGTTACCTCCGTACCTATGTGGAACGCGATATTCGAAAGCTCTCTTCGATAAAGAATTTGAAGCTTTTTCAGAAATTCTTGATTCTCTGTGCCGGCAGAATAGGGCAGATTGTAAACAAGGCAAGCCTCGGAAGCGATGTTGGAGTTGCTGCCAGCACGGTTGACGAGTGGCTCTCTTTACTCGAAGCCTCATATATTACTTTTACGCTAACCCCGTTTTACGAAAACTTTGGAAAACGGGTCATTAAGTCCCCTAAACTCTATTTTTATGAACCGGGTTTGGCAACCTTTTTGCTTCGTATCGAATCAGCTGAACAGCTCTTCCGTGATCCTTTACGAGGGAATTTGGTGGAAAATTTGGTGATTACTGAACTGATGAAGACTCGATACAATCTTGATAAAGATCCAAATCTCTACTTTTTTAGAGATAGTCACGGGAACGAAGTGGATGTGCTGTTTCAAAATGGAAGAGAGCTCATACCTGTTGAAATTAAGGCAGGGCAAACGTTCAACAGCTCCTACACAAAGGGATTAAAAGTGTTTAAGCGTATTGCGGGAGAACGTTGCGGTAACGGCTTCATTATTTACACAGGCAAAATGAGCCAAAAAATTCAAGAGTGGGAGCTGTTGAACTATCGGGATGCCGGGCGAATCGTTTCTCCAAACTAGT
>JBFIDQ010000213.1:0-5729 GCA_041603795.1 Chlamydiales bacterium | reverse complement strand
TTGAATATCCGCCGCCACTGGAAGATCTATGCTGCGGCCTCCATCAGCCTGTTCCCGAATATGGCCGTGGTCTATATGGCGGCGGACTATATTTCCTCCGGACTGATCTCGCTGATGTTCGGACTGTCGCCATTTTTCACCGCACTGCTCAGCCGTCCCATCCTGGGGGAAAGCGCCCTGCAACCGCGCAAGCTGATGGCCATCCTGCTGGCCATGGTCGGTCTGGTCTTCATCTTTTTCGACCGTGCCAGAGTAGACGAGGGCGGCGCCATTGGTATTGGTTTAATGCTGATCTCCAATGTGACGTTTTCAAGCAGTGCCCTGTGGGTCAAACGGCTCAATAAAACCCTCACGGTGCCGGCTCTGGAACAGACCCTGGGCGCTATGGCGTTTTCACTGCCCGGTATGCTGATCACCTGGGTGCTGGTATTTGGCGTTGAGCCCATCCAGTACAACCCGGTATCGCTGGCGTCACTGCTGTACCTGACGCTGTTCGGTTCGCTGGTGGGGTTTGTCGCCTACTACTACATCCTCAACCACATGACGGTGGAGACGGTATCCCTGATTCCGCTGATCACCCCGGTGCTGGCCATGCTGCTGGGGGTGTGGGTTGTCGATGAAGTAGTAACCCTGCCGATGCTGCTGGGGGCCGGGTTGATTCTGGTGGCGCTGGTGATCCACCAGAAATTGTGGGTACTGTTGAAGAGGAGAAAAAAACCGCAAGCAGACAGTGAGCAGGTTGTGGAGTACTGAGCCGGTGCCCAGCCTGACTGCCGCACAAGGGCTTTGTTCAAGGGGGGAGTTGTGGCTTAATCATTGGCGTGACCAAAGGAATGGCGATACCCCTCCTTGAAAAAGACCAGTGGAAGGCCTGCTCACCATACCCCCTCTTTTTTTTGGTCACAGAGAAAATTATTGCCCTGATAATTGAGATTCAGACAGAAGTGAAAGCATTTTTTACTTAATCAAGAAGTTAGGCTGTTTTTTTGGTTGCCCTGATAACTTCTTATAAGGGCGCCCCGATAATAATGATTATGAGGCCGAAGGTCTCATTAACAGACTGTTAGATTACAAAAAGAAGTACTCACAAACCTATGGAAAGAGATGGATTCAAATTTGACCTTGAAACGCAGCGATTCATAAAGAATCGCTGGGATACTGAGATAGGTCAGCGTGTAAGGCAGGAAATCATTGACGGGATAAAGAACTCAATCGAACTGCGTGCAATTCTAGATGATTATGTGCTTGATCATCCTGAAAATATTGACCCTTATGGTCACCCCATATACCCGAAAAGTGAGATGCTGGAAAATTCGTTCTGGGTACTAACTCAGGATGACCTTCGGGGAATTCATATATATAACGAAGATCTATCCTCATCCCCTTGTCTTGAGAAAAAAGCGCTTTCGTATAGCTACTTTTACAACTGCAATCTGTCGAGTGCAAACATGGAGATGGCAGACTATTCATACAGTAGATTTGAAAAGTGCAATATGGAAGAGGTCGTCTTTGCTGCCTCTGGCGGGTTTAGCGTAAGAATTATTGATTGCAATCTTAGAGGCGCTTGTTTTTGGCAAAGCGGCTTTAGAGATTGCGATTTTAGTGGTTCAGATCTTTCAGACGCCTATTTTGAGGGAGTATTGCTTGAAGACTTAAAGGTTAACTATAAGACCAAATTCGATTTCGACCTAGCTGGATCATGGAAAACGCGGAACATGCCTGCGGACCAGAAGCCAGATATTCTGAGAGCTATTAGGCTTGCGTATGAAAAAGCAGAGCTTTGGGGACTCATGGATGCTTTTTTGTATAAAGAAAAGGTCGCACAAAGAAAATTCATTTTATGGGAAAGTTTCGAAAAGAAGAAATCCTGGCAAGGCTTTTATGACTGGATGTCAAGTCTTCTGCTTGGAGCTCTATCTGGTTACACGACAAAGCCAATTAGGGTAATTGTTATGGCAGTGTCATTATCCTTAGTATTTGCCGTCCTCTATCTGACGCTCGGGACACCGAATCATACTGAAATCAGCAAGCCCGCAATTCTTGAGTCCCTCTATTTTTCATTTACTACATTTGCAACACTTGGTTATGGCGATATTTCATATAATGCTAGTCATCCATACTTGCGAATACTTAGCACAGTAGAAGCATGGGTGGGTGCAATAACACTGTCTCTTTTTGTTGTTGTCTTATCCCGAAAAGTATTCAGATAATGCAATTTAACAATCACATCAAGTTTGCTCCCTGCGGTCGCCGGACCTCGCTACCGCTCGGTCGCTTATGTGGGCGTTACGCATAAAAACACATGAACACATTAGCCGAACGATTACGAGAAACGAGAAAAGCCAAAGGGTTTTCACAGGCCCAGGTGGCTAGCTTTGTTGGTGTAACTCAGGGAACCATAGGACAAATCGAAGATGGGACCAATAAGAGGTCTTCGCATCTTCTTCAAATAGCTGAGTTTCTAGGCGTATCACCCGCATGGCTAGAGTACGGTGAAGGGGGCAAAGAGTCGGAGGGTATAACCTTGCAAGATTCAGAGAAGGTCTTAATCTCGGCCTACCGGCAGCTAAACGAAGAAGATAAGAATATTATTTCAAAAATAATTAAGTCTTTTATTGGCCAAACTTATCGGAGTGATGAAAATGCATAACAAAGTAGTCAAGTTCACTCCGCCCCTTCGGGGCTGCGCGGGACAAATTAAGCTTCGCTCAATTTGCCCCTTACCACGGCTTTAGCCGACTTGAAACTATGTATATAGACAGCAAGAAATTCGACTACAGCAAGTTCTCCTACCCTGATTCGGACAGACTTGTAGAAAGGGACAAGCAATTTGTTAAAGATGCCTACCTGAAGTGGGTTCAGAGCTCTGTTGACGAAATCGTGGATCGACAATGGGAAGTCGATGATATTGGCGTGGTCGAACAGTCGGGGGATTTTGTAAAACTTCTCAAGGAAGCTGAATTTACATACTCCCTCGGAGCCTATACCAGCACAATTTCGCTAGTCGGCGTGTGCGCGGAGGATCTTTGCAGGTTTTTTGCTAGCTTCGCTGGGCATAGCCTTGATTCCTTAACCCAATTTAACAGGGTCAATCAACTACTTTTTCTGAATGCAATAACACAAGATATTGCGGACAAATTTCACGTCATTCGAGATTTGCGCAACGACTGCTTGCATTACAACCAAGGATTCAAACAGAAAGATAGTGCAGCCTTGAAGGCAGATGCTCTAACTGCTCTAAACTCGATTAAACAAATATATGGCGGGATATTGGGTGTAGTTGATTACGCAACAGTCGATTCGTCCAAGTTTTTGGATATCTTCAGAAATATAGCAGAAGAGGCGGCTAGCTCAGGCCCCGGAAAGCTTGGTATCGATGAAGCAACAGTGAGAATGAGAAATGTTTTCGCAAGTGCGTTTGGCGTCGATCTGTCTATGAACAATGCTGGACGCCCTGTAATAAAAACGTCTATCTATCAGGTGGAAGACATCAACACCAACGGAGAGCCATTTGAGATTTCACTGAGAGATATACCTTGCGGCTTAGTTGTTATTGTGGATATTAACGAGAGTGATGTGGCTCGGCTTAATGAAGCAGCGATTCAGGAAGGAAGCATCGTGGCGACGTCACTAATGTCAGCGCCAAACAACCTGCATATCACTGCTAGCTGGAGACTGTTAGGTGATATCAAAAAAGTCGGCTAACAAATCATTTCAATGGACCGCCTCCGGCAGCCGCTGAATTCAGACGTTATCCCCCATGTCTAGTGTCTAACCGAGAAGGACGGCCAATGAGTATTCAGGATCTTTTAGGTATAGAGATTCCAATCATTCAAGCGCCCATGGCGGGAGTGCAGAGCAGTTCGCTCGCAATCGCAGTATCCAATGCTGGTGGGTTGGGTTCGCTCCCTTGCGGAATGTTAAGTGTTGAAGCTATTCGCAAGGAGGTGGCGGCTATAAGAGCGCAGACCAAACGCCCCTTCAACGTTAATTTCTTTTGCCATACGCAGCCAGAGCCAAATAGTGAGCAGGAAGCAGCTTGGAGGGCGACACTGTCACCTTATTACGAAGAGTATGGGATCGACCTAAGCACTATCGCTGGGGGAGCCGGGCGTTTGCCTTTTAGTCCAGAAACCGCCGACGTTCTGGCGGAATTTAGACCTGCCGTTGTAAGTTTCCATTACGGCTTGCCCGAGCAAGGTTTGTTGGACAAAGTGCGGAAGTGGGGGGCGAAAATACTCTCTACCGCGACAACTGTGGAAGAAGCCCGTTGGTTGGAGGCGCACGGAGTCGACGCCATAATCGCACAAGGTTTAGAAGCTGGGGGCCACCGCGGGATTTTCCTATCGGATGATCTGAACACCCAGATTGGAACGTTCGCTTTGCTCCCGCAAATCGTTCGGGCAGTTAATATTCCTGTTATCGCCGCAGGTGGAATCGCCGACGCAAACGGCGTTTCTGCTGCTATGTCGTTAGGTGCTGTTGGAGTGCAAATAGGCACGGCTTATTTGCTGTGCCCAGAAGCCACTACGAGTGCAGTCCACCGAGCTGCCATTAAGAGCGACTCGGCGATATTTACTGCCCTTACTAATTTGTTCTCTGGGAGGCCGGCTCGTGGCATTGCGAACCGTCTGATGAAGGAACTCGGGCCTATGAGCCCCGTGGTGCCGGCTTTTCCACTAGCATCTGCTGCTCTGGCACCACTGCGTGCGGAAGCAGAGCGCTCGGGATCGGGAGATTTTTCGCCGTTATGGGCAGGACAAAATGTAAGTGGGTGCAAGGAAATCCCGGCAGCGGATCTAACCTTGGAATTGGCTAAGGGTGCTAACGGGGCACACTAACCAGTTACTCTAGACAGACTCAACACCGTGAATGGAAAATCTGCCGTTGAGAAGTACTATGTTCACATAGGGAGTACAGCTCTCGGTTACAAAATTTCAAATGGGTTGTCTAAGCATGTAGAGGTAGCCAAAACAGTGATAAAAACCGCGTATGGCGGGCGGCTTTTAGCCGCCGCTTCGCTCAGCGTTATCTTTCAAGCCGACTCCCCGGCAACATACGTCTCATAGACATCAACCGTGGCTCCACAATCGCCCAGGTGATTCTCAATCAGGGGTTTGACCTCATCCCAGTTGAGTCCACCCACGCCGGTCGCCAGTTTGGGTAGGGCGACACTGGTCACACCCTCTTTTTCGATTTCATGGCGCAATGCCCGCAGGCTGTGATTGACATGGGCAAGGGTGGATTTCCCCGGCTTTTCGCCATGGCCGTAGGCGGCTTCCTGGGTCAACAGGTTGGCAATACGCGCACCCTCCGCCCCAGACCACACCCAGATATCACCTGATTTCGGGTGGTTTACCTGGCAGAAGTGGCGGAAGTCTTTGTACATGGCGGGCCACTGTTCTCTCAGGGAGAGGGCCAAGCCCTGACCAAAGTTGTCATTCGGGGCCACGCTGTGGGCAATCAGTTGTGCTTTGCTCAGAAGAATGTCGCCTTTAACATAGTTAATCATTTATTCATTCCTGTTGATGGGTTCTCTCTTTTCATAGTGCGCCGCCAGAGAGGCCGGTTGATTGACCTGGATCAGCGTTTATCCCTATCAGGGCATGGCAGTGGTTTGACGGTGTTTATTGCCACGGCGACAAATGTTGTATTCTGGCCACCCCTGGATAGTCGAGGCAGCTGGCAGGGGAAGATACAGGCGTCTCGGTTCAAGGGCTGGACGCTTA